>DATMBI010000147.1:0-9445 GCA_035559375.1 Gemmatimonadaceae bacterium
TTCCGCCGTAAACACAGCGGTTACCTGGACGATACCCTACCAGGCGTGGAGCTGGAGAGGGTGCGGCTGCACCTGCGGATGTGCGAGCGATGTGCGCGGCACGACGCCAGCGTGCGGAGAGCGTTGCTTCTGGTGAGGAACCTTCCCCCTATAGATCCTCCGCCCGACCTTGGTTCGCGGATCAAGCAGCGGTTGCAGGTCGAAGGTGGCAGCGGTGGCACGGCTGCGAGAGTGCGTCCTTCGCGTTTCGGCATCGGGGTTCTGGTGTGGGGCGGTGCTGCTGCTGCCGCCGTGGCGCTTGCTTTAGCCTTCGATGCACGGGACGAGCAATTCCTACCCCAGCTACCTCCGGCCGTGGCGAGTGTCGGCATGGAGGTGCCTGTGCACGACGAGCTAGTCCCGCCCGCTTTTGTCGCTTCGATGTCTACTGGGATGCCTGTTTGGCCCGCGCTACTACTTGCGGAGGAAGGGACGCTCAGGCTGGCCGCATCCGAGGTGAACTGGACTCCACAGCGGCCGTGACCTAGCTGGTCAGGCAGTCGCACTTCGTTGCGCAGCGGCAGTGCCGATCGGATAGTTCTTGAATCCTTATATTGAGGGCATGGCGAGGAATGCGGAACAGGTAGTGCGCCATGCTGTCAGCCGGCGCACTTTCGATTCGGCCTATTATCTGATCGGCGAGAACGATTTCCGAAAGGAGGAGGCGGCCAGGGAGCTAGCTGCGGCCGCCTTGGAGGAGTCGCTGCGCGACTTCAATTACGAGCCCCTGCGCGGCGGTGAAGTTTCGCGCGAACAACTGGACACGGCCATCAACACTCCGGCGCTCTTCGGGGGGAAGCGTGTGGTCCTCGTTAGGGACGTGCATGCGTTGCGCAAGGACGTGCGCGACCTCTTGCTCGCGTTTCTCGAGAATCCGTCTCCCGGCACCCTGTTGCTGCTCGTAGCCCCTGCGGGCGAGAAACCGGACAAGGGAATAGCAGAGCGTGCGACCGTACTCGACTTCCGGTCACTCGAGGGAGAGCAGCTGTCGGTGTGGATTACCGACTACGCGCGCAAGAGGCTGGGGGTGGAGATCGAACCAGAAGCCGTGCGCCTTCTGCAGGAGGCAGTGGGTCCCGAGCTGGCGCATCTTACGGTCGAACTCGACAAGTTGGCGAGCTACACGGGCGGAGAGCCTATAGATGCGGCCGCGGTCTCTGCAGTGGTAGGCATCGTCCCGGGAGTGTCGCTGGGGGCTCTTCTGGACGCGGTAGCGGAGCGGGACGCAGCGAGAGCGCTGCGGTTGGTGGGTCCGGTGCTAGCTTCGGGTCGTACTAGCGCCGTGAGCGCCATCATGGCGTTGGCTACGCAGTTTGTGGCGCTGAGCTGGGGAGCAGCGCTGCGGACCCGACGACAGCCGCAGGGCGTACTGGAGCGTGGCTACTATGCACTGCTCCGCGAAGGAAAGGCGTATCCTGGGCGTCCCTGGTCGGAGGCAGTGTCCCTTTGGGTGCGGGTCTTGCCCCGGTGGTCGGTGGAAGAGACGGAGAGGGCGCTTCGCCTGCTATTGGCAGCGGATATCGCAGCCAAAGACGCCAGGCTTTCGTCGGAAGAGCAGTTACTCTCCAGTGTGGTTCTGTCTTTGTGCCAATCCGAGCGCAAGGCAGCATGAACCATTTCGTTAGGCGCGCCTGGCTCTGCATCGCTGCGTGGGCGGTGTGCTTCCTACCCGATCTGGCCCGGGGGCAGCAGGCCGATTCCGTGATAGCGCGGATCGGGGCGCTCGTAGTGGCTGGGGAGAGGGCGGAGGCACGTCGACTCGCCGACTCGCTGCTGGGGGTATTGAGCGAAGGAAGCGCCACTTACGCCGAAGCGCTGTACTGGCGCGGGTTCGCTTCGTCCAGTGCAGCCGATGCTGCGCGCGATTACTTGCGGGTGGTGGTCGAGTATCCGACATCGCCGCGTGCACCGGCAGCGTTGCTGGCGCTGGCGCAGCTGGATTACGCTCGTGGCGACCGAGTCTCGGCTCGGCGACGTTACGACCGCTTGCTGCAAGAGTATCCGCGCGGTCCTCATGTGGCTCGTGCGGCATACTGGAGCGGCCGACTCGCTCTGGAGTTGGGGGACCGTGGCGGTTGCGCGTCGCTAGCGGCTGCGCGGCGTGCGGCTGCGGCCGATGACGTCGAACTCGCCAATCAGATCGAGTACTACCTTGCCCAGTGCGCCGTCCAGTCCGTGCCGAGTGCGGCGAGCGATAGTGTCTCGGGTGGCGGGGCGAGTGCCGTTCCTCGCGCTGAATTCAGCGTTCAGGTGGCTGCCTTCAACACTCGGCGAGAAGCGGAGAACCTGGTCAACCGCCTCAAACGTACGGGGTTCGAAGCTCGCGTAGTAGGCATACGGGCGCCCTTTCGCGTACGAGTCGGCCGCTTCCCGACTCGAGCTGCGGCAGTAGACATGTTGGCGAAGCTGAGGAAGGCACGCTTCGACGGAATGGTAGTGGAGGCGGAACCCCGGTGAGCGGCGACTCCACACCTCTAATGCAACAGTACCGGGAGATAAAGGCCCAGCATCAGGGTGCCGTCCTGATGTTCAGGATGGGCGATTTCTACGAGATGTTCTACGAAGATGCAGAAATTGCCGCACGGGTGCTGGGTCTTACGCTCACCACTCGCAACAACGGTGCAGCGGCCAGCGTCCCGTTGGCCGGCGTTCCGGTCAAGGCTGTCACCGAGTACCTGCGCCGCCTCGTGCAGCAGGGCTATCGGGTGGCCATCTGCGAGCAGGTCGAAGATCCGCGGCTGGCGCGTGGTATAGTGCGGCGCGCGGTGGTGGAGACGGTCACGCCCGGCGTCACGTTCTCGGAGGACATCCTGCAGGAGCAGCGGCCCAACTACGTGTGCGCCATCGCCTCGGTGGGTGACCGGGTAGGCGTGGCTGCTGTCGATGTTTCGACGGGTGATTTCCGTCTAGTCACGGTGGCCATGGGGAGTTCCGAGCTACCAGCGCTATTAGGGCGCTTCTCGCCTAGAGAGCTCGTCGTAGCCAGGGGTGCTGCCACCCTACCCGCTCATAGTCTCGATGGAATATTGGTTACGGAACGCGAAGGGTGGGAGTTCGAACCGGCAGTTGCGGGCGAGGTCCTGCGGGAGCAGTTCAGCTTGCACACGCTGGAGGGGTTGGGGCTGGGCGCCAACGAAGGGAGCGCAATCGCTGCCGGTGGAGCTCTAGTGCGTTATCTGCGCGAACTTCAGCCGGGAGGCATACCACATCTCAGGCCTCCGCGTCTGGAGCAGCTCGGTGCAACGATCGTTCTGGACGAGATGACGCGCCGCAACCTCGAGCTGGTAGAATCCCTGCGCTCTGGGGTCGGTCGCGATGCCAGCGGCACCCTGCTCGCCGTGCTCGATCGTACCGAGACACCGATGGGGGCCCGTCTACTCCGGGAGTGGCTCCTGGCGCCCCTGCGGGAACTCAGTGCGATCAGGGCGCGGCTGGATGCGGTGGGCGCTTTGTTCGACGCTCCGCTAGCGCGCGCTGCGCTGCGCCGCGAGCTTGCTGGTATTCGGGACATCGAGAGGCTCGCTGGTCGGGCTGCCGCGGGCCGAGCCACTCCGCGGGATCTGCGCGCACTGGGAGAATCGTTGCACAAGCTGCCGCAGCTACGCGAACTGCTGTGCCAAGTCGACGCGGCAGGGCTGCTAGCCAGTATTGCCGGTGGCTGGGACGACTGTTCGGACGTGACGGCTGTGTTGCTCGGGACCCTAGTGGAGAGGCCGGCGATGGCCGTCGGCGAAGGAGATGTCATCGCCAGCGGAGTGGATGCCGAGCTGGACCAGCTGCGACAACTGCGCGATGGAGGGAAACAAGCTATTGCTGCCATCCAGGCGGCGGAGCGGGAGCGCACTGGCATCGGTTCCCTCAAGGTCGGCTACAACAAGGTGTTCGGTTACTACATCGAGGTATCCAATGCCAACAAGCATCTAGTTCCACCTGACTATCAGCGGCGTCAGACCTTGACCGGTGCGGAGCGTTATGTGACGCCCGCGCTCAAGGAATACGAGGAGCGGGTGCTCACTGCCAGCGAGCGTATCGAAGCGAGGGAGCGCGAACTGTTCGAGCAGCTTCGAAGGCGAGTCGCGGGCGAGGTCAGGCGCCTCCAGGATGCTGCCGCGCGGGTGGCTGCGCTCGATGTGCTGGCCGCACTGGCCGAGGTCGCTGCCACCGAAGGTTATGTCAGGCCGGAGGTGAACGACGGTTACGATCTCGAGCTCGTGGGGGGGCGCCATCCTGTGCTGGAGAAAATGATGCCGCGCGAGCGTTTCATTCCTAACGACGTGAGTTTGAATGCCGATGCGCGGATCATCGTACTCACGGGCCCGAACATGGCTGGCAAGTCCACGCTGCTGCGGCAGGTGGGGCTGATAGTGCTGTTGGCTCAGATGGGCAGCTTCGTACCTGCGGCCCGGGCGCGCATCGGGATCGTGGATCGCGTTTTCACCAGGGTAGGTGCCAGCGACAATCTCGTGCGCGGTCAGTCCACCTTCATGGTCGAGATGGCGGAGACCAGCGCTATCTTGCACCAGGCTACCGCTCGCTCGCTGGTCCTGCTCGACGAAATCGGTCGGGGTACTTCGACGTACGACGGAGTGTCTATCGCCTGGGCGGTGAGCGAGGATCTTCACGATAGGATCGGCTGCAAGGCGATTTTCGCCACGCACTACCACGAGCTGACGCAGCTCGCCAACGAACTATCGGGGGTACGTAACTACAACGTGGCGGTACGCGAGATCGGCGACGACGTGGTCTTTCTCTACCGCTTGCAACCGGGCGGTGCGGACCGGTCCTACGGGATCGAGGTCGGTCGCTTGGCAGGACTGCCTGCAACGGTGATAGCTCGAGCGCGCGAGCTCCTTCGCCGGTTGGAAGGCGAGGCGTGGGCGCTGGGGTTAGTGCCAGCATCGGCTCTCCAGCGCTCAGCTGAGCCTCAGCTCTCTTTGTTTCCGGCGGAGGAGCACCCGGTGCTGGAGAGGCTACGGGCGGTGGACCCTGACAGGATGACACCGCTCGAGGCGCTGCGCTTACTGGACGAACTAGTGAGGGAGGTACGCAATGGGTAGGACGATCAGGGCGGAAGCGAGCCGGCTTACCGTCGGCGCAGCGGCGCTGGCCCTTCTTGCCGTAGCTGGCTGTGAAGGTGCCAGGGAAGTGTGGGACAAGGTAGTGAGGCGCGACACTCTGGAACTACCGGTGCTGCTAACGAGCGAACTTCCCTTTCGTTACCCCGCTGGTCTTTTTTTCCAGCGGATCGAGGGCGATGTGACACTGAAGCTCTATATAGATTCCACGGGTCGCGTGGTGCCGGAATCCACCGCTGTGGTGCAGCATTCGGGATACCCTGCCTTCGACACCGCTGCGGTCGAGGGTGCTGCGCAGTTGCTTTTTCGCCCAGCTCGGCGTGGCGATCGCCGTGTCGGTCTCACGGTACTTTTCCCGGTGAAGTTCAAAATGCCGCCGACGTCGAAGCCCGACACTTCGGCTGCCAAATAGCCTCTGACGGGAGTGCAGTATGGCTACTCCAGTTACGTCCGCACCAGCTCACCCTGATCGACTCAGGCACCGGCGGCCTTACGATTCGGTGCTCGATACCATCGGCTGGACGCCGCTCGTTAGGCTGAACAGAGTGACTCGTGGCATTCGGACGCCCGTATATGCGAAGGCCGAGTTCTTCAACCCGGGGGGTTCGGTCAAGGATCGGATAGCGCTCCCCATAATCGAGCGGGCGGAGCGCGAAGGCAGGCTGCGTCCTGGTGGGGTGATCGTGGAAGCCACGAGCGGGAACACCGGTATAGCTTTGGCGATCGCAGCTGCGATCAAGGGGTATCGATGCGTCTTCACCATGCCCGACAAGATGTCGCAGGAGAAAGTGCGACTCCTCAAGGCTTTCGGTGCCGACGTGATCGTGACGCCGACGGCGGTGCCGCCCGACCATCCCGAGCATTACCTCACCGTCGCGAAGCGGATCGCCAAGGAGACGCCTAACGCCATTCTCGCGGATCAATTCTATAACGAAGCCAATCCGGAGGCTCACTACGCAAGCACCGGTCCGGAAATCTGGGAGCAGACGGAGGGGCGGGTCACGCACTTCGTGGCTGGTGCTGGCACGGGAGGCACCGTCACTGGAGTAGGCCGCTACCTGAAGGAAAAGAATCATCGAATTCGGATCGTGGCCGGCGACCCACAGGGCTCCATTCTTGCCGAGTACTGGCGCAGCAAGGGCGAGCGGGTAGTGGAAGGAACTCCTTACAAGGTGGAAGGGATCGGACAGGACAAGATCCCCGGAACCTTGGATATGGGCGTGATAGACGAGTTCTATACGGTGAGCGATCGCGACGCCTTTGCAATGGCACGCCGCCTGACGCGGGAGGAGGGTTTGTTCGCTGGTGGATCCAGCGGACTTCTGGTTCACGTGGCACTGGAGGTAGCGCGGCGGATCGACGATCCCGGCGCGCTGGTCGTGACCATGTTGTGCGACACGGGTGAGCGCTATCTGTCCAAGCTCTACAACGACGAGTGGATGCGAGAGAATCAACTCCTCGACTCGGATCGAGTGACACTGGAGCGCGTCCTACAGATGAAGTCGGGGGGGCTGCCAGCCATAGTGAGCGCCACGACGGGTACGACGGTGCGCCAGGCGCTGATGCTCATGAACTTGCACGACGTGTCGCAATTGCCGGTCATGGAGGGAAGCACCTGCGTCGGCTCGGTGACAGAAGGTGCATTGACTTCGCGGGCGCTGGAGGACCCCAAGCTGCTGGATGCGGCGCTGAGCGAGGTGATGGAACCACCGTTCCCGGTGCTGGACGCGCAGGCCAACGTCGAGTCGGTGGCCAAGCTGCTCTCCAAGACGAATCCTGCCGTTCTCGTGCGTGCTGGTGGAGAGCTGGCTGGGATCGTGACTCGCTCGGATCTACTCAATTACCTCATGTCGCGCTGAATCCCTGTGCCGCTCCCGCGTCTCAGAATCACGGTGCTCATGGGAGGAACCTCAGCCGAGCGCGACGTCTCGATCGCATCGGGCCTGAGGATCGCCGAAGCACTACGCTCGCGCGGCCACGACGTCACACTGCTCGACACCGCATTGGGTGTCGTAGATGCAGCGCTCGAGGCCGCACTGCGTGCCGAAGGGATGAAGCGAGAGCCACCGCGTTTGGAGGCGCTGGCTGAGCTTTCGCGCGCGGCTCTATCGCCGGCGCTTGGTACTCTACCGGCGGTGAGGCAGGCTGACGTCGTTTTCTTGGCGTTGCACGGCGGGCAAGGCGAGGATGGAACTATCCAGGCGCTGTTCGAGCTCTGCGGGGTCTGCTACACTGGAAGTGGACCGTTGGCCAGTGCGCTCGCCATGGACAAGGACCTTTCCAAGCGGCTTTTCCGTGTGGCAGGGGTGCCCACTCCTGACTGGCTCATGGCACCGGCCGATCTCGACGAGGTGGAGCGCGTATTGGGCTATCCGGTCGTCGTCAAACCATCCAAGCAGGGCTCCACAGTGGGGCTCACTGTGGTCCGGAAGGCGGAGGAGGTGGAAGCAGCGATAGCCGAGGCGTTCCGCTACGACGACGAAGTGATGCTGGAACGGTTCGTTCCCGGGCGCGAGATCACTGTGGGGGTCCTCGGCGACCTAGCCTTGCCGGTGGGAGAGATTGTCCCCCGTCATGAAGTCTACGATTACGAGTGCAAGTACACGCCGGGAATGGCTGAAGAGCAGTTTCCGGCGCGGTTAGGCCGGGATGAGTCCGCGCGAGTACAGGCGCTCGCGCTGCGGGCCTTTCGCGCGCTGAAGCTCAGGGGCTATGCACGCATCGATTTCCGGATGGCCGATGACGGCGAATTCTATTGTCTCGAAGCTAACACGCTCCCGGGGATGACCGAGCTGAGCCTGATACCGCAGGCTGCTGCTGCGGCAGGTATCGGCTTTGCCGATCTGTGCGAGAGAATCGTAGAGCTGGCGCTGCAATCGCGGAGGGCAGGATAATGGGAAGCACGGTACAGGCAGCTGCGTTATCGGGACTGTCGCTGGCCATCCAAAGGCGCGGAATCTGGATCGGCCGGCGCCAGCTCTTCGTGCGGTTCGCCGGTCAGGCAGAAACGGCCCAGATGTATACCGATCACGGATTGGCGCGTGCCCTCGAGCGAACGCTGGAGTCATCCAAGGTGCACTCGATCTGTGTGTCGGGACGCGATCCGTTGGCTAACGCGGAGTTTGTCGCCGCCGCGCTCTGGCAAGTAGCTAGCACCGTGCCCGTAATGGTAGACAGCGACGGCCAGCGACCCGAGTCGCTGGCCGTAGTGCATCCGGCCGTCTCCATGTTTCAGGTGACGTTAGAACCGCCGCTCGGTTCGACGATCCTGGAGCGCGCCGTGGATTTTCTGGGCCGCGTGGTCGCGCTCGGGCGCGACCACGCTGTGACCATTGCGGGTACCGATCACGCCAGTGACGCTGACTATCTGCAGATCGTCGAGCACGCACACAGAATCAGCCCACGTGTACCTGTGATCATACATCCTGGTCCTGCAGCCGAACGAGGCGGACTGGACCGGCGCTGGTCGGTGCTGCTCGGTGAAGCGCTGCGTTGCCATAGCGATGTCCGTGTGGTAGCCAGGCTGGCGGGCGCCAGTACGATGATGTGATATTGCGATCGTAATCGGGTTGCGACCGGGCGCATCCCAGCGACGTAGCGATCGTATGGAGCGCTGCTGCCGGCGCAGCGGCGGGAGTAGTTCAATGGCGTACCCGAGCAGTGAAGAGCAGGAGGTGCCCGCGCTCACCAAGTCGGTGCGCTGGATCCTAGCAGTCAGCGTGGCTGTCTATTTCCTCCAGCTCACTGCTGTGGGCACCGAGAGCACGATTGCGCTACTGGGTTTCAGTAGCGATCGCTTCGGCGCACTTTCAGGGTGGTGGACAGTAGTGACGTACATGTTCGTCCATGCGGGGTTTTGGCATCTCGCGCTGAACATGTACACGCTTTACCTGTTCGGGCCCCCCTTGGAGAGAAGCTGGGGAGCGCGGGAGTTCCTGGCCTTCTATCTCGTGTGCGGTCTGGGCGGCTCGTTGGTGCACCTACTCTTCGCGCGCGGGTCCATTCTCGTGGGCGCCTCAGCGGCCGTTTTCGGTGTCATGTTCGCCTATGCGACACGCTGGCCCGATAGCGAGTTTCTGTTTTTCGGAGCGATCCCGATCAAGGTAAAGTGGCTAGTCGCGCTGCTAGCGTTCGCCAACCTAGTGGGTGGCGTTTTCTCCATGGTGCCTGAGAGTTCCGCGGGAGGCATTGCATATTTGGCGCACTTGGGCGGGCTAGGTGCCGCCTGGCTTTATCTGCGTGCACCGCGGGGGCTTGGTCTGGAGCGCCTGCGGCAGCGTGTAGCTGCCCAGCCAGAAGTGCCCGACGAACCGCCGCGAGTCGTGCCGCGT
>DATMBI010000148.1:0-2849 GCA_035559375.1 Gemmatimonadaceae bacterium
CCCCACCCTCTACACGCAGCCCCATCGTGCCTAGCCCGCGCTCGGAATCGCCGAGGGCCCTCTGCAACAACAGCAGAATGTCAGCTTCGGAAAGCGGCTCCAGAACGAAGACGCGGGTGCGTGACAGCAAGGCCCCGTTGAGCTCGAAGGAAGGATTCTCTGTCGTCGCGCCTACCAGAGTGATCGTTCCATCTTCGACAGCATGCAGAAACGCGTCCTGCTGCGCACGGTTGAAGCGGTGGATCTCGTCGACGAAGAGGATGGTACCGCGACCCAATTCCCGCCTCGCCCGAGCCTCCTCGATGATCTCGCGCACCCGCTGTACACCCTCTGTTACGGCCGAAAACGGCACGAACGCCTTTTCGGTGCGCTGAGCGATCAAGCCAGCCAAAGTCGTTTTACCGCTGCCTGGCGGCCCCCACAGGATCAGCGAGCCGATGCTGCCACGCTCTAGGGCTTCGCGCAAAGGTCTACCTGGACCCAGGATATGACTTTGACCCACGAACTCTTCGATAGTCCGGGGTCGCATCCTCGCCGCGAGGGGCATGGCCTGCTGCAGCGTGACGAACAGACTCGCAGCCTCCCGCTTCTTCGACCGTGTCATCGCTCCAAGAAACCTTCTATTAGCAGGTAGAGGGCACAGCCCCCGAAGAAATACAGCGCCAACCGCCAGCCACGTCGCGCCTGGAACTCAGGGACAAGATTGGACGCAGCGACATAGAGTGTTACACCAGCAGCCAGCGGAAGGCCGTGCCGAGCCAAGGGATCGGCAATATGGGCAAGGCTCACGCCTGCCATGGTGGCCAGCCCCAGCGCACTGGCAGCCGCAACCGCCACTCGAGGGGAGGAACCGCTGGCGAGGAACAACGAGGCGATCGCTAGCCCCTCCGGGAGCTTGTGGAGAGCCACTGCCACGAACACTAGGACGCCCAGCGTCTCGGAGACCTGAAAACCGCTGGCAATGGCTACACCGTCCACGAAGGTGTGCACCAACAGTCCTGCTAAGGCCGAGGCACCCACCGCCGGCGTGACACGGTGCGTCTCCTCACCGAAATGAAAGTGGTGGGTCAGGGTGTGCTGGGCCAGATGGACCACTAGATAGCCACCGAGCATTACCCAAGCTGCACCGCTCCCGCCCCTAGCTAGCGCCTCGGGTACGAGCTGCACCAACGCCACGGCGATCATGAAGCCAGCTGCTACGGCAATGAGGGCGTCGAGGAATCGCACAGCGCGACGCGCCCCGCCGACCGCTACAAGGGCCCCGATTACGTTGCCGACTGCAGTGAGGCCCGCGTAAGCGATGGGTGACACGTTCATGGCTCCAGCACCCGGTACTCGAAGGCGCGAATGACTGTACGGGAATTATATCTTGGCATCGCCGGCGCCTTGGCGCAGCAACCAATCCCTAACGATCGGCATGAGGCGCTCGCGAGTGTTCGAGGAAGGGTCGTCGAGGACCTTCTCCAAGAGCGACCGTAACAACGCCCCCACGGCAGGACCGGGAGGGACGCCTGCCTCGAGAAGATCCTCGCCACCAAGAGCCAGGTCAGCAACGGAGATCGGCTCGCCGTAGGCGGCCCGTAGTGCCCGCCGGAAGAGCTGGCTAGTGCCGACTAGCGGTGGCGCGAGCCTGACTCCAACGGCGGCCTCGGCCCGCCAGCGCGCGTATATCACGCGGAACGCGTCGCGGAAATAGGTGCGCCCTATCCGACTCACCCAACGCCGCACCTGGCTATCCGTCCAGCCGTCCATAGCAGCAGCGAACAAGCGCTGCTCCAAGTCCAGCCACACAGACGCGGCATGGGTGAACCACTCAGTGGCACGATTCGAAAAACGAAGCTCCCGCGCCGTATCGTTCGCATCTCTTGGTGCTAAACCTAGGAACAACGTTGCGAGACGGTTGCGTTGCCTCGAGAGTGTCAATCCGGGATTCCGCGTGGCGTCAGGGACCCCGATGTAGTCGGCTGCGGCAAAGGCATAGTCGGGTTGACCCGCCAATCGAGGTAACAACGCTGCCAACGCACCGCTACTCCGCCACAGTAGCATCGCGGAGCTAGGCCGGCGCACCTGTTCCATCGTCTTTTCGAGTTCCTCGCGCACCCGCTCCCTGGAAAGCCGGCCCAGGTAAGGAACGGATGCCACGACCGCCGCCCATGTCTCCGGCTCGATCGTGAAGCCGAAACGCGCGGCGAAGCGCAGCGCCCTAAGCGCACGCAAGCGATCCTCCACCATTCTCGCTGCTGGGGTGCCCACCGCTCTTACGAGTCCCTGCGCTAAATCCTGCAGCCCACCGAACGGATCGTAGAACTCACCCGTAGCCGGTCGATAGGCCATGGCATTGATCGTAAAGTCGCGACGGGCGAGATCCTCGTGCAGCGAGGCCCCGAACTCGACTACCGCGTGGCGTCCGTCTGTGAGTACATCGCGTCTGAAAGTCGTCACCTCGTGCATCGTGCCGTCGCGATCCAGCACCCCCACGGTACCAAACTCTACTCCCACCGGCACAGTACGCTTGAACAGAGCCATGACCTGCTCCGGGCGAGCCGCGGTCGCGAGGTCCCAGTCCAAGTGCGGTTTACCCAACAAGGCATCCCTCACGGCTCCGCCAACACACCAGGTTTCGAATCCTGCTCGCTCCAGCCGCGCTGCAATGTCCAGCACCTGAGGCGGTGGATTTATCCGGCTACCACGGTTTTCCTCCACCACCGCGGCACTCACCCGCAGAGCACGCTCCCTCCGTTCACATTGAGAATCTCACCCGTTATATGGCGAGCCTCGGCGGAACAGAGGAAGACGATCGGGGCGGCAATATCTTCAGGGGTTGCTACGCGACCGACCGGTATGGTGCG
>DATMBI010000149.1:0-8627 GCA_035559375.1 Gemmatimonadaceae bacterium
CGCTTGCGAGAAGCATTGCCGTTCTTCGGGCTAGCTGCACTGGGGGCGGCCCTCTCAGTGCTGTTCCGCTACTGGAACTGGTACGATTTTCCACCGCGCTTCGTAGTGCGCCACACGTTGGAGTTGCTGATCGGGTGGGGACTCGTGGTGGTGGTGCTGGTGCCGCTGCAGCGGCTGGGGCTTGGCAGGCCCGGGTTAGGCGGGCGAGCCTAACGCCCGGTGTGCTCAGGGTGCCTATGGGGCCTTCCCCGTAGCGCGTACGGGTCGCAGACTCGAGGGGTTGCACATATATTGGGCTCGAGATGGTGCGTTCGAGTCTTTTCACGCCGCCGTTCCCTCGCGAGGCGGACGCGGCCATTCCGGAGTGATCGACTATGGTGGCCAAGCGTAAGGCGAAGAAGGCATCGCGCGGTGCGCTCGCGGCGAGGCGGCGCAAGGCGCGGAACCTTCCCGCGGGCATCAGCCGCATCGATCAAGACTCCACGCGCACTCACGGCTTTTTCGTGCGGGTGGGGTACCATCGTACCAGAGAGGGCTCTTGGCGGCCCAAGCACCGTGCCTTCTTCGGGGATGCCACGTACGGTGGCAAGCAGAAGGCGCTCAAGGCGGCTCTCAAGTGGCTCAAGAGCGTCACTCGGGGCCAGAAGAAGCGCTAAATCGTCGTTGGGCAATGCTCGAGAGGTGCTGCCGTAGCCCGCTCTGGCTACGACCTCGGGTAACGGTCCGAGTAGCACCGATGTTTCTGCGCGGGATCGGCCGAGCGCGATTGCGGGTACCGACTTCGTGACTACGTCCCGCATACTCGGACGCTGGCGCCTGCTCTCGGCGGACCACGACCTGGAATTCGCGCCTGACGTCTCCATGGAATTCCAAGCGGGCGGTCGGCTGCTTTACGAGTTCAGCGTCGGGGATAGGCGCCAGGCCGTGGTGATGGCTTACAGGGTCGACGGGGACCAACTATGGACTGACCATCCCGGGAACTCGCTGGCCAGGTCGACGCGCTTCAGGTTCGGGGAAGGCGATGTGCTGGAGTTCGACTTCGCGGGTCCACGCGCCTGGTTCGTGCGCGAGTGGTGAGTCGCGCTAGCACGGTCTCTATATTCTCCGCTTGGAGCCGCATAAATGAAGTTCCTGCGCAAGTCGATCTTCTCCACGGAGTGCGACGAATGTCACCGCTCCTTCGCTGTAAACACGGGCGGTGTGTGCGAACGTTGCCGGCGCATTCTCTGTAATGACCACCTGCATGGCACTCTCTGGCGTAGAGTGGCCATAGCCTTCGGTGCACCGTACTTGTGCGTTCGCTGCCGGTCCGGTGCGATGGTAGGGGTGGGGGCAGAGGAGCGCAGCCCAAGTGCCGGCCGTTAGAGGTGACCGAGCGACTCTACTATCGCGATTCGTATCTACGAGACTTTACCGCCGAGATAGTCGAGCTGCTCGACGGTGGGGTGCGCGCCTACCTAGATCGAACGGCATTTTACCCGGCCTCTGGCGGACAGCCGCACGACGTGGGATGGCTGAACGGCGTGGAGGTGCTGGACGTCGTGGACGAAGGCGACCGGATCGCTCACATTCTGGCTAAGCCGCTGCTAGCTGGCGAGGTGCGCGGGCGGGTGGACTGGGAGCGTCGCTACGACTCAATGCAGCAGCACAGTGGGCAGCATCTCCTGTCGGCCATCTTCGCGGATCGCTACGGGTGGCCCACGGCGAGTGTCCATATGGGGACGGAGACATCCACCTTGGACTTGGAGGTGCCAGCGCTGTCGGACACGGTCTTGGCGGATGTCGAGCGTCAGGCCAATGCGGTCGTCATGGAGGCTCGACCCATCGTCGTCTCTTTCGAGGAGGCTAGCTCCGCGGTAGGGCTGCGGAAGTCACCGGAGCGCTCAGGGGTCATAAGGATAGTCACGATAACAGGCTTGGACCGTAGCGCTTGTGGAGGAACCCACGTCGCTTCCACGGCGGAGATCGGCCCCATCGTATTGGGTCGGGTGGAGAGGGTGAGGCGGGCGATGCGTCTCGAGTTTCAGTGTGGTTTTCGCGCCCTGCGTCGCGTGCGTTCGGGACTCGATGATCTGGCCGCGGTGGGACGCGAGCTGGGGTGTGGCGTCGGCGAGGTGGCGCGTGTCCTGCGCTCGCGGCTCCAGGAGGTCAGAGAGAGCCGTGCGGCATTTCGAAGGCTTCGGGACGAACTAGCTGAGTTGCGGGCGCGCTTTCTGTACGAAAGAGCGGTGGCTGGCGCCACTGGAGTCCGCTGGATAGTGGACCGAGCCCGCCATCCGGAGGGGGCGCGAGCGCTGGCGTCGGCCGTGGCTGCATTGCCGCGTGCTGCCTACGTTGGAGAAACCGGAGACTTGCGCGGGATCGTGATCGCAGTGTCGGAGGACTCCGGACTGCATGCGGCAGAACTGCTGCGTACAGTGGTAGGGGGCGAGGGTGGCAAGGGTGGCGGTTCTGCGCGGCTAGCGGAAGGGATGCTTCCGCAAGGGGTGTCCTTCGAGGAGGCGTTGGCAACGATTGGCGTGGGGAATTAGAGAACCATGGCATTCGTCCTGCGCTCGCCGGCGTTCGTGCATGGCGGTCCGATTCCAGCCGAGTACACTTGCGAAGGTCGCGACTCGAGTCCGCCTTTGGAGTGGAGCGGAGCTCCGGCTGGCACCAAGAGTTTCGCGTTGATCGTGGAAGATCCTGACGCTCCCGACCCAGCTGCTCCCAAACGTGTCTGGGTGCATTGGGTCGTTTACGACATTCCTGCCAACGTGACGCGCTTGGAGAAGGGAGCGTCCAGTGCCAGGCTCCCGCCAGGCAGTCGCGAAGGGCTCAACGATGCCGGTCGGCTACAGTATCACGGTCCCTGCCCACCCATCGGGAAGCACCGCTATTTCCACAGACTCTTCGCTCTAGACACTGTGCTCGGTCCGCTGCGCGACAACACCAAGGCTGGCCTGGTGCGTGCTATGGACGGGCACGTGCTAGCCACGGCAGAATTGATGGGTACGTACGTAAAATCGCGTCGTTAGGCGCGGTTCTACGGCACCCTGAGCCGGCCCAGCGTTCCTGCGTCCGTCGCGTACCATACAGTTCGTGTGGGACGGTGAAAGACCATGTGACGTATGGTGTTCTTGCCGTTTTCCTGCTGGCTCTTGAGAATGGCTACGTGCGTGACCTGCAGCGTGCGGGTGTCGAATCCGACCAGTCGACCAGGGGCGTCGTTCGTAATGGAGATCCAGATGCGCCCGCGGTCGTCCAAGGCCGTGCCGTAAGGCTGGGCGTTTTGCCCGCCGGGGAGTGCGAATTCGTCAACCTTTCCAGTGCGCGGATCCAATCGACCCAAGAATCCGCGCGTGTAGTCGGCGTACCACACCATGTCGTCCGGCCCTATTTCCAGTCGCCGCGGGCGTGTCCTCTCGTTAGGTAGTGTGTATTCTCTCTTTTGCAGCGTCGCGGGATCGATGGTCAGAATCCGGTTGGTCCGGAAGAGTACTACCCAGGGGTGCCCTCGCGAATCCAGCTTGATGCCGTAAGGGTTGGTGTTGGCACCAGTGAAAATCAGATCGATTTTTCCGGAACGCATATCCAGGCGACCCACGTGCTGGCCCTGCTGTGCGGTGAACCAGATGTGTCCGCGGCCATCGAAAACGAGTGTATGGGGATCTCGCGGAGTCGAATCCGGCATGTCGAACTTGGTGATCTTGCGTGTGGCCGGATCGAACATGCCGATATGGGCTACGCGATTGCCAGCGTACCAGACGCGGCCCTGCGGATCCACGATCTGGTTGTGCGGGCCGGCTCCGGGCTCCAAGTCGAAGCGCTCGAAACGACCGCTGCTGGGGTCGAAATAGGCCAGGTAGTGGCCTTGTTGGCCGACGAACCAGACCTTCCCATCGGGAGCGACGTCGGGGTCCCGCGGGCGTGTGGCTGCGCCCCACGGTACGCGCCACTCTTCCACCTGGAGCGTATCGACGCGCTGCATGTCTGGGGCAGGAGCTGCAACCGCCAGGACGAAGAATGCGAAATACATGGGGCCTCCTGGAAGCGAACCTCTTGAAGTACGGCGCACCGAGCGCCCGCGTTGAGTTATTAGATTGCCGAGTCCGCGCCGAGGATAGAGAGATGCTACGAGCTGGTAGATGGAGTGCGATAACTGCTGGGCTATTGCTGGGCACGGTAACCGCTATTGCTCGGCAGAACAGCCAGGTGGCTGGTGCGGAGATTCTCTGGGACGAGTACGGGGTGCCGCACATTTACGCCAGTAGCGACACTGCCTTGGCTCGCGCCTTCGGCTGGGCGCAGATGGAAGCCCACGCGGAATTGCTGCTGTCGCTGTACGGCCAGGCAAGAGCCCGGGCGTCGGAGTACTGGGGTAGCGAGTACGAGGAGCTGGATACATGGCTACGGCGCCTGGGTGTGCCGCGGATGACCGAGCAGTGGTATCGCTCGCAAGATGCGAGTTTCCGCGGCTACCTCGAAGCGTTCGCGGAGGGGATCAATTCCTGGGCGATGGCCCATCGGCGCCAGATACCGGACAGTCTTGCCGCCGTCTTGCCAGTGACGGCGCGCGACGTGCTGGCTCATGGGCAGCGCATACTAGTCACAGCGTTCGTGACCAACCCCGAGCGCATCCGTGCGGTGGCGCGTGGCTGGCTTGCGGGTCGTGATCGAGGTGGGAGCCCATCCGAACAAGAAGCCGGTTCGAACGGTTGGGCGATCGCGCCCGCCAGGAGCGCGTCCGGCAGAGCTATCCTGCTCGCCAATCCGCATCTGCCCTGGGGCGACCTCTTCACTTGGTTCGAGGCGCACATGAACGCCCCTGGCGTGAACGTGTATGGCGCGACGCTGGTGGGAAGCCCCGTTATCACCACCGGCTTCAACCCGAATCTCGGCTGGACGCACACCGTCAATACCTACGATGGTGAAGACGTCTACGAACTCGTGCTGGAAGACAGCGGGCGTGCCTATCGTTGGAACGGAGGGCGACGGCAGTTCGATGTGCGCGTGGAAACGCTGCTGGTGAAGGCAAGGGATGGTCGGCTGGTCGCGAGGGAACTGGTGGTTCGAAACTCCGTTCACGGCCCAGTGGTGGCGGAGCGAGGTAGCAGGGCCCTGGCATTGCGAGTCGCGGGATTGGATCGAGCCGGAGCGTGGTTCCAGTGGTGGCGGATGGGTCGGGCGTCCGACTTCGGTAGTTTTCGTGCAGCCCTGGCCCAGATGCAGATCCCGATGTTCACCGTAATCTACGCAGATCGCGCGGGCCACATCATGCATTTTTTTGCAGGCCTCACGCCCGTACGCGCTCGAGGGGACTGGGCCTACTGGCAGGGCATCGTCCCGGGCGACAGCGAGGCCACACTGTGGACGAGGTACCATCGTTTCGAGGAGTTGCCGCAGGTAGTCGATCCGCCCTCTGGCTGGGTACAGAACGCCAACGATCCGCCCTGGACAACGACCTTTCCGCTGCAATTGAACGCCGATCGCTTCCCTTCCTATCTAGCTCCCCGTGGGATGAGTCTACGAGCTCAGCGCTCGGTCGAGTTGCTTTCGGGGTCGGAGAAGTTCGGTGCAGAGCAGGTAATCGAGCTGAAGCATTCCACGAGGTCGGCGTTGGCCGACAGGGTGCTCGACGATCTTCTGCAGGCAACTGGTACGGCGGGTAGTACCAGCGTACGGCGGGCGACAGAAGTGCTCATGTCGTGGGATCGCAGCACGGATGCGACCAGTCGCGGTGCCGTGCTGTTCGCTGCCTGGTGGCGGGAGTACCTCCGCAGGGTAGGCGGTAATCCCTTCGCGATTTCCTGGAGCGAGGACAAGCCGCTTTCGACTCCTGACGGACTTTCCGATCCAGAGGCTGCTGCGGCTGCGCTGGACAGCGTGACGCTGGAGCTCGAACGGCGCTACGGTTCTGCGGATGTCGCCTGGGGCGAGGTGTATCGTCTCCAGCGCGACACTGTCGATCTTCCTGGCAATGGCGGCCCCGGTGCGTTAGGCATATTCAGGGTTCTGGATTATACGCAACCCCAAGGTCGCACTCCCGGTAGAGTGGTGGGCGGCGACTCCTTCGTGATGGTTGTCGAGTTCGGCGCGCCCGTGCGTGCCTGGGCGACGTTGGGTTACGGAAACTGGTCTCGTCCAGGTTCGCGCCATCGTGTGGATCAGTTGCCGCTGGTCGCTCGTAAATCGCTTCGCACCGTACTGCTGTCGCGTGACGATGTGGAAGCACACCTGGAGCGGAGGGAACGCCTCTAGGACTTCGTGCTCCTTGCCAGCGGATCGCCCCTGCGCGATCCTGTATCTAGGTCGGTGGGCAGGTCCCGCCATCGCTTTCGCTGTGGTTTCGCTCCCAGGAGTGTAGCAATGCCGATCTCGAAAATCTTGCCTCGCCGCTCGGCTCCCTGGCGCCGCGCCGCGTTGCTGTCCGTATCGCTAACCCTACCGCTTTTCGCGCAGGAGAAGGTCGATCTCGCTGCCATCGAGAAGATCAAGGAAGAAGGCTTTCAGCGATCCCAGGTAATGGAGCTGGCCAGTTGGCTGACCGACGTCTACGGTCCTCGGCTCACCGGGTCTCCCAACATTCGCGAGGCCGGTAATTGGGCAGTGCGCAAGCTCTCGGAGTGGGGGTTGGTCAATGCCCGTTTGGAGCCGTGGGGTTATTTCGGCCGCGGGTGGACGAACGACTATACCGCTGTCAACGTCGTCAGTCCGAGGCCATTCCCAGTGATTGCCTATCCAGCGGCGTGGACGCCTGGCACGAACGGTCCCGTCACTGCGGAAGTAGCGAGGGTTCAGATCGATAGCGCGAGTGACTTTGCGAAGTACCGTGGCAAGTTGCGCGGCAAGTTCGTGATGCTCATGCCCGCGCGGCCACTCCGGCCTCACTTCGCGCCCGACGCTGTGCGATGGACGGAGCAGCAGCTCGACAGTCTGGCAGCGCTTCCGCCGCCGGCCCCTCCTGGCGGCCGCGGCGGTCAGCCAGGCCGCGCTGGAGGCCCCGGGCGTGCAGGTGGCCCGGGCGGCGTGGTGAACTTCGCCCAGCAGCGGCTGCAGTTTTTGGCCGACGAAGGGGTAGCAGCGATCATCAACGCCGGGGCAGGCGATATGGGTACGGTATTCGTGGGCGGCGGTGGTTCACGCGATCCGGCCAACCCAACGCGCGTGCCGATCGTAACCTTCGCGGCTGAGCACTACAACCGTATCCTGCGCATGCTGGAAAAGAACATCACGGTGCGCATCGAGATGAACATCAAGAACACGTTCCACGATCGTGATCTCAATGCCTTCAACGTGATAGCCGAAATTCCCGGGAGCGATCCCGTTCTGAAGGACGAGTTGGTGATGCTCGGTGCGCACTTCGATTCCTGGCATGCTGGTACCGGTGCGACCGACAATGCTGCCGGTTCGGCGGTGATGATGGAGGCTGTGCGTATTCTCAAGGCGACGGGGTTACCGTTGCGGCGCACGGTCCGCATCGGGCTGTGGACTGGCGAGGAGCAGGGTTTGCTAGGGAGTCGAGCCTATGTGCGCAATACCTTCGGCGGACCTTCGCCGGATTCGCTCAAGCCGGCGCATGCCAAGTTCTCCGGCTACTTCAACGTCGACAACGGAACGGGGAAGATCCGAGGCGTTTACCTGCAGGGCAACATGGCGGTGGCCCCGATTTTCCGCGAATGGATGAAGCCGTTCGAAGCTCTCGGGATGCGCACTCTGACTCCCGCCAATACTGGGGGTACCGATCACCTGGCCTTCGATGCTGTAGGCTTGCCCGGCTGGCAGTTCATTCAAGACGAAATCGAATACGATGCGCGCACGCATCATTCCAACATGGACGTCTACGATCGTCTGGTGGCGGACGACATGAAGCACAACGCCGTGGTCGTCGCTGCCTTCGTGTACCTGGCGGCCAATCGCGACGAGAAGTTACCGCGGAAGCCATGGCCGCTCCCTGCTCCGGGGCAGTGAGGCCGAGGTCCGGTCGATAATGATGGTTGGAGGTGCTAACGTCCTCGTGCTGATCGAGGGCGTTAGCGCTTCCTGTTCGGGGCAGACCCTACGAAACCAGATTCCGTTGGAAAGCGGTGGCCGGCGGCGTTGGGTAACCACTGGCTGTCCTGGTCCGCGTCGGTCTCGGAGTCGCTAGTAAGTCTCCTGTTCTAACTCCGTTAGAGCGCCTCTGCAGGGGCGAGCGTGCACGGAGAACTCCTCTGCCCGTTTATAATCCCAGCTTATGACATTGGACCGCGAGCGATTCCCATATCTGCCGGCCCGGATCGAGGGGCTGGCCACTCTGGCGATGAATCTTTCCTGGAGCTGGAAGCGCGAATCGCGGCAGCTCTTTGAACTGTTGGATAGCAACCTCTGGCAACTTACGCGCCACAACCCTGTAGCTCTCCTGCGGCGTGTCGATCCCGGCCGGCTGAACGAGTGCGCTAGGGATCCAGTGTTTCTCGAGAGGTACGACCGGGTGATGGCGGAACTCGAGGTGGAGCAGCGCCACCAGGGTACGTGGTTCGCTGGGCACTATCCCGATCTCGGACCAGAGCATCCCGTGGCGTATTTCTGCGCCGAGTTCGGGTTGCACAACTCAGTACCCATCTATTCGGGTGGATTGGGTGTTCTGGCCGGCGATCACTGCAAGG
>DATMBI010000150.1:0-31793 GCA_035559375.1 Gemmatimonadaceae bacterium
CTGCGGATTGACGTGGATGGGGGCTCCCCGTACGGAATTCCCGCCGGGAATCCGTTTGTCGGCCGGGCGCCGGCAAGACCGGAGATCTGGGCGTATGGGTTGCGTAACCCGTGGCGGTTCTCGTTCGATCGGGTGACGGGAGATCTCTACATCGCGGATGTGGGGCAGGGCGCGCGTGAAGAGATGAGATTTCGTGGTCACATAGGTGCGGTGTCCGGCGGTCGCGTCTCCCCGGGGAGTGCGCTTGAATCGCTTGCCTGGGGCGGTCGTGACTGGCTCTTTCGGCTGGGGAGCCGGGCCTCGCGGGATAATCGTCGAGTGTCCGCGGTGAGTCTGCGAGTTTCCCTGGCTTCGGCACTGGGTCCTCTCGGCAGGAAGACGAGCGAGCGGTATCGGGGCAAGGTTTTCTAGATTCGCGTCGAAATGCCGTTCTTAACGTAAGGAAACTGCGGTATCTCAACGTGTTGACAAGAAACGACTTGGTCGACAGCTTCTTAGCTCCGCAATCGGAGGTGTTCAGTTGCGAGTACTGTCGTCGGCGACCTACGTCACCGACATATTGACCACGCGTCCGGAATGACGAACGCCCTGGAACCAGGTGCGCAGGAATCAGCCTCTGCAGGAGCGCCCTCCCGTTACGGATCAGCCGCTTGCGTTGACCAAAACGAAGTCGGCTGGCAGGTAACTGGGGCGCAAGCCCAAACGTCGGCCTGGAACCGCGGCACCTTCGGTCCCGGCTGGTTACCCCGGAACGTAGTGCGCCACGCTGCGCGTGACGCCACGCGAGTTCTGGTACTGGCGGCATCGGATATAGTCCTGTGTTTGCTGTTGCTAGCCCTTCTCCACTTGATCCAGAGCGGCTCGGTTGGCATGTCCGTGGCTTGGACCGCCTGGCTTTTCCCCCAAGGGTTGTTGAGAGGACCCGAGTTTCTGGGAGCAGTGCTGTTGGCGCTGGCATTAGTAGGAGCCTACGGAGCCGGCGATGCGCGGAATGACGGGGCTCGTCTGTTGGCTGGCTCGGTGCTTGCGGTATTAGTTTCGCTTTACCACGTAGCTTGGGTTCAGGGCTTCGTCGTGACCAGTTTGCGCGGGTTTAGCGTGACCGTGCTGCTAACGGCGGGCCTCACTGTGAGCCGCGCGATCGTGAACGCCGCTGTGAGGCGAGTCCGCCCGCGGGCAGCGGCTGCCCGGACCATTGTTGTGGCGCATTCTGACGCGGACTGGCGCGGGTTGGCAACGATGCTAAGACGGGTCGACGAACTCGCCGTTGTGGAGCGCATATCTCTCGATGAACGTGGCGGGGATGCTGTGCATCCCCGTCTTCGCTCCCTCCCTACGGACATCGAGACCCACCAAGCTGAAACTGTGCTTCTTTGGGGCAACCTGACCGACGCCGAGTTCGCGTTCCTCATAGACGTTGCTGTGGCCACAGGGTGCCGGTTGCTCGCGGGGGCGCGGACCCTGCGCGATGTGGAACCCAGGGGCGTCTGGATCGGAGGACGGTGGCTCGTTGAGCTCACGCCGCCGACACTCCGGGGATGGCAGCTAGTCGTGAAGCGCGGAATGGATGTTCTGGGCGCCGCGCTAGGGTTACTTGTCTTGGCGCCGCTCATGGTTGCCATCAGCGTCGCCGTGAGACTGGACTCGCCCGGACCTGCATTGTTCAGTCAACGGCGGGTTGGCGCGAGGGGTCGTGTATTCCGGTTCCTTAAGTTTCGCTCCATGCGGGTCGACGCCGAGGACATGCTCCAGCGAGATCCGGAGCTTGGGCGCCTGTTTCGTGAGAACGCCTTCAAGATCCCAGAGGATCGGGATCCCCGTTTGACTCGACTCGGGCGGCTGTTGCGGAAGACGAGCCTGGATGAGTTGCCGCAGCTGATCAACGTGCTTCGGGGCGAGATGTCGCTTGTCGGCCCGCGACCTATCGAACCCGGCGAGCTAGAGCATTACGGACATTACTTCGGGGACCAGGGGGTCCCGGTTTTTCTCTCGGTCAAGCCCGGGATCACAGGGGCATGGGCCATCAACGGCCGTTCGCGAGTTGGATACCCGGACCGGGCGCGCTTGGAGCTTGAGTACATCCGCACGTGGAGCATTCTGCAAGATCTGAGAATCCTGCTGGGGACGATACCGGCTGTCTTGCGGCGGCGCGGCGCTCACTGAAGGCCGGAACAGTGACCGGGTCACCACGCGCGGACGGTCCCCGCTGGCTGAGGACCGACCGAGTCGGGAGTCTGGAGGGGCTCCGTGTCTTGATCGTTCACGATTGGGTGGTATCTTGGGCCGGCGCAGAGCGCTGCGTCGAACGGCTCCTTCACGTTTTTCCCCAAGCGGACTTTGTTGTTGGTGTCATCACTCCCGATATGCGCGAATGGAATTCTGTCACACGGCGCGCCCGCGAGAGTTGGCTGGGCGGCCTGCCAGGCGCGCGGCGCCATCATCGTTGGTTTCTCCCGGCTGAGGGCTTGGCGTTCGCGTCGCTGGACACGGACGGATACGACTTAGTCCTGTCGAGCGCTCACGCCCTTGCCAAGGCTGTCCCTGCGCCGAAGCATGGCTTGCACATGTGTTATTGCCACTCTCCCCCCCGGTATCTCTGGGACTTACACAGCACATATCAGCGGGACGCCAACGGTTTGCAACGCGTCGCTCTTAAACTCGGAGTGAGCGCGGTGCGGTGGTTCGACAAGTGGTCCGCTCAGCGCGTTGACCGTTTCATTTCCAACTCCCGGCACGTTGCAGATCGCATCCTCAGGTGGTATGGACGCTCGGCCCGGGTGGTGTACCCCCCGGTGCAGCTGAAATGCCCTGTCAAGGGGAACGGGCCGCGCGGCGACTTCTTGTTGTTCCTTGGGCGGCTCGTTCCGTACAAGCGGGTTGATCTCGCGATAGAGGCGGCCGCGCGCTCAGGAGTCAAGCTCGTCGTAGCCGGAGATGGACCGGATCGCGCACGTCTTGAAAAGCTCGCGGGCTCGCAAGTGGAATTTCTGGGTGCCGTGTCGGAATACGACGCAGGGCGTTTGATGGAGGAATGCCGGGCCTTCATCTTCTGCGGCGAGGAAGACTTCGGGATCGCGCCAGTCGAGGCGAATGGACACGGGGCACCTGTGATTGGGTACGCGAGCGGCGGGCTGTTGGAAACGATGATTCCCGGAACGACTGCCGAGTTCTTCGACAGGCAGGAGGTCAGCGCCGTGGTCGCGGCCATTCGGCGTGCACTGGCGAGGGCCTGGGACACAGCCGCGATTCGTGCGAACGCAAGGAGATTCGCTCCAGAGCGGTTCGACCGGGAGATCCGGTCGCATATCGAATCCGCCTTGCGTGGAGAGCAATGGTGACGCGCGGTGTTGCTGCGTAGGTGTGGGATTTGTTTCAACTCGACGACAACTGCGTGGACATCGCTTCACGCTTGATGCGACCGTTAACGCAGCCGTCAACTGTGGCGTTCGCCAGGGCGTATTAAAGGTGGCTGACACGGGCACGTGCCGGTGCGCACGTAGGCTCGAGACGGGGGTGTCGATGAGTCGGTTGTTGACGATCGATGGGTGCAAAGTCACGGACGATACGGATTGCTACGTGATTGCCGAGGTGGGTCACAATCATCAGGGGAGTCTCGAGAAGTGTCGCGAGTTGTTCCGAGTGGCCAAGGAATGTGGGGTCAACGCCGTCAAGTTACAGAAGCGAGACAATCGGTCGCTTTACACGAGAGCCCTCTTCAATAAACCTTACGATAACGAAAACAGTTTTGGGGCGACGTACGGTGAGCACCGTGAGGCGCTGGAGTTTGGCCGGGAAGAGTATTGCGAACTCATGCGCTACTGTGCTGAGCTACAGCTCACGATGTTCGCGACAGCGTTTGACATCCCGAGTGCCGACTTGTTGGCGGATCTGAACGTTCCCGCATTCAAGATCGCATCGGGCGACCTGCGCTCGATACCACTGCTCAGGCACGTAGCGGCGTTTGGTAAACCGTTGATTGTCAGCACGGGTGGGGCCACTTGGGAGGATATCCAACGGGCCTACGACGCCATCATGCCGATCAATAGTCAGCTATGTTTCATGCAGTGCACCGCCGCGTATCCGGCGGCACCGGAGGACCTAAACCTCAGGGTTATTGAAGGTCTTCGACGCCGGTATCCAAATCTGGTTATCGGGTTCTCCGATCATGAGAATGGTATTGCTATGGCTGTCGCAGCGTTCGTCCTTGGAGCGAGAGTCATCGAAAAGCACTTCACTCTTAACCATACATGGAAGGGAACCGATCATGCCTTCTCGTTGGAGCCGATTGGCCTCCGGAAACTTGTTCGGGATCTTAGGAGGGCACGGGTTGCGCTTGGTGACGGTGACAAGCGGCCCCTTCCGTCGGAGGAGGCACCCCTTCTGAAGATGGGGAAGAAGCTCGTGGCCTGCCGCGCTCTACCAGCAGGCCACCTCCTGAGACCAGAGGACATCGCCATGAAATCTCCTGGTGACGGACTGCCGCCTTCTTACATGGACCAGGTCGTAGGGAGACGCGTCGTGCGGGCGTTAGACGTTGATGAAAACATCACGTTGGATGTGCTGGAGTAACGTGGCGGTCGAGCACAGTGTTTGACCTGTCAGGTCAGATTGCGGTTGTCACCGGGGCTTTTGGGCGCCTTGGCCCCGTGTGGATCGAGGCCCTCCTTTCGGCTGGGTCGGCGGTGGCGGCAATCGAGCTGCCAGGGGTGACACCGGATTCGCGCTGGGTTGCAATTGAGCGACGGTTTAGTAACCGAGTGCGTGTTCTGCGGGCGGACGTGCGAGACCGGACGAGCTTGGAAGTCGCTGCAGGACAAGTCGAGCAGGAATTCGGGGTACCGACCATCTTGGTGAACAACGCAGGCATCGACCAACCACCGGGGAGGACACAAACGCACACTGTGGAGTCGTTTCCCGTGCAGGAGTTCCGCAACGTTCTCGAGGTGAACCTGATTGGCGCCTTTCAGGTCACGCAGGTCTTCGGTCCCTCCATGGTGCGCGCTAGGCGTGGATCGATCGTGAACATCGGCTCACTTTATGGCAGCGTGTCGCCAGACGCTCGGCTCTATGAGCATCTGAGCAACGACCCGCCTTTTCTCAAGCCGCCAGGATATGGCGCTTCCAAGGCGGGCCTCATTAACCTGACCCGATACCTTGCGGCTCACTGGGGGCCGTTCGGGATACGCGTGAACGCATTGTCTCCGGGTGGGGTGACCGGTGACCAGGACGATGTGTTCAAGAGAAAGTTCGCGAAGCGCGTCCCCTTGGGTCGGATGGCGACGCCAGCTGATCTAGGAGGACCGCTGTTGTTCCTGGCGTCTGATGCGTCGTCGTATGTCACTGGCATAGACCTCCAGGTAGACGGTGGATTCACGGTATGGTGACCAGCTGGGGGTCGCTGTGGTTGATCTGACGATACCAGCGCGTATTCCAAACTTCGTGGCGGGCAAGGAAACTCCTCCGGCCCGAGAGACTTGGTTTCCCAAGTTCGATCCCGCGACCGGACGTGTCGTTGCTGAAGTTGCGCGCTCGCAACGAGATGACGTTACTGCAGCTGTTTGTGCGGCTCAGCGGGCACAGCCCGGCTGGGCCTCCACCACTGTTGTGCGAAGAGGAGAGACGCTCCGGGCGCTGACGCTAGAGCTCCAGGCGCATCAGATGGAGATGGCCCGAATCGTGGCCGCCGAGACAGGCAAGTCCCTCAAGGATGCCATGGCAGAGTGCGTCGGAGCCATTGAGATGGGGTTTTTCGTGGCCAGCGAGGGCCGGCGCTACTACGGGCGCACGACAACGAGCGCGATTGAACACCGAGTGGCGATGACGGTACGCCAGCCGCTCGGCGTCGCCGGGCTCATCATTGCTGCCAATACGCCGCTCGCAAACGTGGCGTGGAAGGTCTTCCCCGCGTTGCTGTGCGGCAATGCGGTTGTTTTGAAGCCGGCGGAAGACACACCACTGAGCGCATGGGCCTTTGCTCGCCTTGCGGCCGCAGCGGCGGTGCCTGCCGGGGTACTCAATGTCGTTCACGGGTACGGCGATGAGGCCGGGGCTCCACTTGTGGAGTGTCCAGACGTAGCCGTTGTGAGCTTTACCGGGTCATGCGAGGTTGGACGGACGATTGCACGAGTGGCCAGTGGCCGTCTGGCCAAGGTCTGCTTAGAGCTCGGCGGCAAGAACCCGCTCGTCGTTTGCGATGACGCGGATCTCGAGCGCGCTGTCGAGGCGGCGGCCCTATCGGGATTCAGCAATGCCGGACAGCGGTGTGCGGCGGGGAGCAGGGTAATCGTGTTCGACCGCGTTTACGAGGAATTCCGTGAACGACTGGTGCAGCGCGTCGGTCGCCTTCGGGTGGGTACCGCCAACGGAGACGATTTCGGTCCCGTGATTAATGAGATGCAGTTAAATGGAATGCTGGCGGCGATCGAGGCTGCGAAGACTCGTGGTATTCGTGTGTTGACAGGTGGGCACAGGCTGTCCGGGCCCGGCTACGACGGTGGCTACTTTCTTGCGCCAACGATTCTGGAAGGTGCCGGGCCAGACGACGCCGTGTCGCAAACGGAACTGTTCGGGCCGATCATTGCTCTATATCGAGTCCGCACGCTGGACGATGCAGTACAGCTCGCCAACCAATCTCCTTTCGGGTTGACAGCGGCCGTGTGGACCCGTTCGATTCATCGAGCTATGGTGTTCATGGAGCGAGTGCAGGCCGGCGTAGTGTCTGTGAACGGGCCCACGTACGGTAGCGAGCCACACTTGCCTTTCGGTGGGTTGAAGGCGTCGGGCAACGGGCTGCGAGAGGCGGGGACTGAGGCCCTCGATGTCTATTCCGATTGGAAGACTATCTACCTGAACCACGATCCGCAGGCGCTCTAGGGTTGTCAGGTCCGACGGTTGTAGCTCTGATTCCTGCGCGTGGCGGCTCCAGACGTGTCCCGCGGAAGAACCTACGCGTTTTGGGTGGGCATCCTCTCCTGGCTTACACAATTGCAGCAGCTCGCTCAAGTGGTGTGTTCTCTGCGGTGATTGTCTCTTCCGACGACCCTGAGACCGTGGCGGTGGCCGAGTATTACGGCGCAGAGGTTCCATTCCTGCGCCCCGCGTGGATCGCGACCGAAACATCACTTGACATCGAGTGGGTGCGGTACACCCTTGATAGGCTGGCGCAAGCAGGGCAACGTTGGGACGCCTTCAGCATCCTGCGACCGACCAGCCCGTTTCGGTTGCCCGAAACGATTTGTCGTGCCTGGCGGCAATTCACTGCCGGTTGCGCGGCCGACTCGTTGAGGGCTGTCGAGCCGTGTCGGCAACATCCAGGTAAGATGTGGGTGGTCGAGGGCGATTTGATGAGGCCCCTGCTGAACGACGGGCCACGAGACCGACCGTGGCATAGCACTCCGTATCAGGCACTACCACGCGTGTACGTCCAGAATGCGAGCTTGGAAATCGCGTGGAGCCGGGTTGTGGAGGAAACAGGAACCATAGCCGGAAAGCGGATAGCACCGTTCTTCACGACGGGGTACGAGGGGTTTGATATCAATGATCTGCACGACTGGTGGTTGGCCGAGGAGCTTGTACGCCGGGGCGAGGCGGCGCTGCCTAATGTGAACGAGATTCCCTACAAAACATGACTGCAGGTGCGACATACCTGATTCCCTTTGAGGAATTCAAGCGCGTTAATACCGCCCCATTAGGCAAAGATGAGCGACTGGCTCTCATTGCTGACATGTGCCGGCTTAACGCACTGTCAGCGGTCAAGCGCGCCGGGTCCGGACACTTAGGGTCGAGTTTCAGCGCAATGGATATCATGGTGCTGCTGTATCACGATCTGCTGAATGTCCGGAGCCTGGGCGTCTCGAACCCTCATCGCGACATCTTTCTCTCGTCCAAGGGGCACGACGTACCCGCCCAGTACAGCGTACTGTTTTCCCTCGGCATCGTGTCACGCGAAAAGCTGCTGCGCCTACGCCGCCTAGACGGACTGGAGGGCCACCCCAACGTGCAAGTCCCTGGGATCGAAGCCAACACTGGGTCACTCGGAATGGGGATCTCGAAGGGACGAGGATTCGCGGTCGCGAAACGGCTGTTGAATCTGGGCGGTCGGGTGGTTGTCATGACAGGCGATGGCGAATTGCAGGAAGGTCAGGTTTATGAAGCATTGCAGACTACGGTACACCAGAAGGTCGGTATCACGGTCGTTGTGGACCACAACCAGCTACAGTCTGACAGGCCAGTGGTCGAGATCACCAACCTCGGGGATGTGGTTGCGAAACTCGGTGCATTCGGATGGCATGTCGAACGATGCGATGGGCACGATTTTCCGGGCCTGAGGAGGGCGTTCGAACGGTGTTTCGCGCTGGCGGGTCAGCCTGGGATCATTGTCGCGGATACCGTGAAGGGTCGGGGCGTGTCGTTCATGGAGGGGCCGGCGGCTCTCCGGGAAGGACGGGGGACTTACAAATGGCACGCCGGCGCACCGGATGACGAGTCATTCCTTCGCGCACACGACGAGCTTGTCGGTCGGATCATGGAACGGTGCGCTCGCGGCAACCTTGCGCCCGTTGAAGTCGAGCCCATTCCCTTGGAGCGAAAGCCGTCAACGGTCAGTGAGGAATACGTGGTGGAGGCCTTCGGGCGACGACTCGTTGAGCTGGCCGCCCGGCGGCCGGATCTCGTGGTCCTCGATGGCGACTTGGCGGCGGACTGCCGTGTGCGGTATTTCGAGCTTGAGGTGCCTGCCCGGTTCATCGAGAACGGGATTGCCGAGCAGGACATGGTTTCGATGGCTGGTGCTTTGGCGCGGCAGGGGTTGCTTCCGGTCGTGAACAGCTTTGCCAGCTTCCTTGCCGCGCGGGCGAACGAGCAGATCTACAACAACGTGACCGAACGCTCCAAGGTGATTTATGCCTGCCACTTTGGGGGGCTCATCCCCGCCGGACCTGGCCCATCTCACCAGAGTGTCCGAGACATTTCTCTGCTAAGCGCGCTCCCGGGTGTGACCATCGTGGAACCGTGCAACGCCGTGGAGACCACGCGACTGCTCGACTGGTGCGTAGACGACGCCGCAGCATCGTGCGTCATCCGCCTGGCGATTGGGCCGTGTCCGCGAAGGATCACACTACCGGAGGACTATCGCCCGCTGCTCGGCGTGGGCACACTGCTCCGCCGAGGAACGGACGTCTTAGCCTTCTCCTATGGACCGGTGATGTTGCATGAGGTGTTGACAGCCGCCGAGAGTCTGGACGCTCAGGGTCTGAGCGTGGCTGTTGTGAACATGCCGTGGCTCAACGTGGTGGATCGATCCTGGCTGAGGGCCTTGGTGTCGTCATATGAGATCATCGTCACGATTGAGGACCATTCGTCAGTTGGCGGACTGGGGGACGCCATGTTGCGAACTCTCGCCGAGGAGGATTTGTTGCGCCGCCGGCGACACTGGACATTCGGATGTGACGACATCCCGGTGTGCGGTGCGCCCGGCGAGGTACTGAATCGGCATCGGCTCGATGCATCATCAATTGCGCGCCGATTGGTTGCGATCGCTGAAACCGCAGGTCGCGTTCACACCCTGCCAGGCGTTGCCCGCGTCGGGTCGGAAGATGCGGCTGACGCCCCCATTGGGTAGGACCGCTCACGTCGCACCTCATTACGATGACTGGTTCGTTAGTCCGAGCCGTTCTGATGTCCGTCCCGCAGCGGTACGCTCGTTCGGGATGGGCTCGACCATGCGCCAACTCAGGAACTCCCGGGACTGTGGCTCCAGCTTCAGAATCGCTCCGACATACCCGATAATGCCGACCACCCCTGCCGCCGCGACGGCGACAGGGGTGGATGCCAGTTTGGCGATTCCGGTCAATGCTGCGGCAAGGATAACGCCAAGTCCAAGGGCTGGCGCTACGGCACGCATGTGATCGCGGCCCGAGAAGCCCAACAGCCTGTGACACATCCCGACTACGATCGGGGTACCGACGACATGCGCAGTAGCAAAGCCAATCGTAGAACCCGTCAGCCCCCAGTGACCTCCGCCCAAGAGCCCAGCCAGTGTTAGGCCGGTAATGATGATCGACCACCCTAGCATCGATCCGGGGTGCCCGAGGCCCTTCATCAGCTGTCCGGCCGGAGAAAAGAATCCCCTGCAGACAGCCGCAACGCCGAGCCAAAGGAACAAGGGCCCGGCCGCATTCCAGCGGCTGCCGAGCAACGCCGGTACGAGCCTCGGTGCCAAGATGCCGCCTGCCACGGCGATCGGAACGGTCGCCGCAACCGAGAGTTTGATGATGGTCCTGTACTGCATCGCGACTGCAGGAGGGTCATGCTGAGCTCGTGCCACGGTAGGGAAAAAGTAGACACCCATTGCACCGATGATCGTGGCCACTGGCTGCAGCATGATGCGGGACGCGAGGCTGTAGTACCCGACAGCGATCGTGCCAAAAAGGCGGCCAATGATGAGCCGGTCGAGATTCTGTGCAGCAGCCTTGAACACGTTGAACGCCAGTACGTTGGCGCCAAACCCCCACAGGTCCCGAATTGCTGACTTGGAAACGAGCGCGAAGGAGGGGCGCCACGAGCTGAGCTGCCACAGGAGAGCCGATCCCACGCCTGCTGCGACGAGGTTCACTGCCACTAAGCTCCACACGCCCCCGCCGCTCGCGGCGATGGCGATACCAGAGAGCCCACCGACGCCGTTTGCTATAAGATCGCGGACAGCGAGAGGTCGAAATCTCAGCTCACGTTGCGCCAACGCGGCGTGGGTAAGACCGAACGCCCGCAGGAGGAAGCCAACCGAAAGGCTAGCCAAGACGGGCTGGAGGCGGGGCTCGTGGACGAAAACGGCGGCTGGCCAAGAAACCACTAACCCAGCCAGCGAGAGCACACCACCGAGGGCGAGGTTGGTGACGAACGTACTGCTAGCGTGAGCCGGATCCAGTGAACGACGTTGAATGAGCGCCGCTCCCAGTCCCAATTCCGCGAAGGCTCCGAGGAACGCGGTCCACACGGTGGCGAGACCGAGCAACCCAAAGTCTGCTGGCGACAGAAGGGCTGCCAGTGTCAGATAGATAACGAAGGTGAGCGCCTGCCCCCCAACGTGCTGAAGAAGTGCCCAGATCACGGCGGCAGAAGCCACGGAGCCATGACGGCGCGCCGTGCGCGGACCGGGGCACTCGCTGTCTGGCGGATCATTCCGATCTGACAGCTGTCGCGAGGAGGTCCACTGTGACCACTCGTGGCCATGCCGCTACTTCTGCGGCAAGCATCATGCGGTAGACGAACTGGACAATGCACCAGGCTATTGTGCGAAACGGCGCTAGCGGGCCCAGGAAAATGGGCCTTACCGGGCGACAGTGAACTGCTGTAAACCCGGCGACGTGGAGGACTTGGCTGATGCTGGCCTCAGTAAAGGCTAGCTCGTGCGTAAAGTCCCCGTAGCGGATGCGTCCGGCGAACGGGGACTGACCGTTGGGGACCTGGATGATCACGCGTCCGCCAGGACGTAGGGCGTTGTGAACAAGCTCGAGAATGGCTAGAATCTCCGTCTTTGTGAAATGCTCCAACACGTTGCGCAGAACGACGACATCCCAGTTCTCGGTCTGCTTGGCGAGAAACCTCTCGAGCGGATCGTTACTCAGGTTTCGGACCCCGAGGCTCGCGGCGATGGCCGTCTGCTCGCCACTGACTTCTACTCCAGCAGCGTTGATGTAGCCGATTTGCTGGAGCCACCACAGGAGGGCGCCATCGCCGGATCCGACGTCGAGAATGCGAGCTCGGCGGTCGGGGGGTAGCCACCGAGAAAAGTGGGCTCGCCACGTCCGGGCAAGGCGCCGAGCCCGTTGGAGCGTAAGGGTCCCTTTCCGCGGTACCGTCTGAGTGCTGGCGTACCGCTCGTAGAACCGGCTGCGATAGTCCGCTGTCACGTGTGATCTCTGGGCACCGTGCCCAGGTGCTGTGTGGTCGCAACCCGTCGAAAGAGGCGTTCGATCGCCGAGTTGGTGCGCGAGATGTCAAAGTGTGTTTTCACTCGTTCCGCTCCGCGGCGCCCCATGGTCCGGGCAGTTGCGGGATCCGTGAGCAAGCGAACGACCGCGGCCTCGAGTGCCTGCGGATCTCCCGGCGGGACGAGGATGCCGGTCTCCCCGTCAACCACAATTTCCGGGATTCCTCCCACCCGCGCCGCGACGACTGGTCGAGCGGTAGCCATGGCCTCCAGAGCAGCAAGGCTGCCACACGCTCGAGGCCCTAACGTGGGGACCATCACCACGTCGGATGCCGCAAGGTATGCGGGCAGATCTCGCTCCGGGACGTCCACGGCGAGGCGGAGTCGATTGCGGGTCTGGGCAGCTGCTCGCTCCACCGTCGTTCGGAGGGGCCCGGTGGCCCCCGCAATCAGCACACACGCCTCGGGCGAGGACGCCAGGATGTTGGGCGCGGCATCAAGAACGGTCTCCAGACCCATGTCTGGCGCAAGCCGACCGAGAAACAGTACGACTCGGCTTTCGGGGTTGAGCCGAAGGCGAGAGCGGGGGCTCGGCCCTCGGGCGGCTGCCGCAAACCGCTCGATGTGTGTCCCGTATGGAATGACCTCAACGGACGGAGACAGTCCGAAGAGCCGATAGCTCTGAGCGCAGTGGCGAGAAAGCGACGTCAAGGTGGCCGTCTGGGTAAGGTACTCCAGGAACGGTCGATGAGCTTCCATAAGCGCCCGGTGACTGTATGCCTCGCCAAAGTTGGAGACGACGAGGGGTACGCCAAGCGTTTCGCTCACCATCGCGCCTACTGGTGCTCCAAACAGCACGTTGTATGCGGCAACCAGTCGGATCCGCTGCGATCGCAGCGTCGGCTCGATCAAGGCGAAGCGGGTCATGGCGCGCCACCAGGCGCGGCTCGGCATCATCCGGCGGAATCCCAGCACTGCTTGCATGTAGCCGAAACGCCGAGCTCGAAGCAGAAGCTGCAGAGGAGAGCAGCGTCGCCTTACAAACCCACGGCTCTCCCGAATGACGGTCAGGTAGGGACGTTGGAAGCTCGTTCCAATTCCTGGGGAAAGCACCAAGACGTTCCACCCTGCCGCAACCAGTGTCGGCGTAAGCTCCTCTAGGTGCCTCGGCACCCCGCCGTACGGCGGCGGGTAGTTGCCGATGATGAGGATGGTGTCCCGGGCGTCTGCCGTGGTCGTCATGGCCGGGTCACGTGCAGCCGAACGTCGACACGCTTCACGCCTCTCGCTCGTCGCGACTGTCCAGCGTATGCTGATCGGGTTTGCACAAGCCGTGTCTTGATCCGCATCCGACCAGAGCATCTGCTCGTCACTCGAGTTCCGCTGCGAGATCCAAGATCTCACGGGCGGCGCGCTCCCATCGGAACGTTTGGGCCCGCTCAAAGCCGCGACGACGGTATTCCTGACGAATGGCGTCGTCCAGCGCGAATTGGCGGATCGCCTGCGCTAGCCCACGAGCATCAGCCGGATCGACATAGATGGCAGCGTCACCACACACTTCGGGTAGAGAGGCGGCGCGCGCGACGATGGTGGGGCACCCACATGCCATCGCTTCGAGAGGGGGAAGGCCGAAGCCCTCGTACCGAGAGGGGAACACGAGGCAAGTGGCGTGCTCAAGAAGTGCCCTTAATTCGGCGTCATCGACTCGTCCAACAGACAGGGCACCAGCGGCAGGGGTCTGGTCTGCGAAGACACGGGCGTTCTGCGCGCCCACGATTACGAGAGCGCATTCGACTGTTCCCAGGCACTCCATCGCGCGCACGACGAGATCGAGGTTCTTGTGTGGGCGATGGCTGCCAACCGCCAAAACGTACCGGCGGTTGAACAGCCCGAATTCCTCGAGCACGCGCGGGTTGGCCGGCCTTGACAGAATATGATCACAGCCGCCCGGAACGACATGAATGCGCTCCTGCGGGATGCCTGCGAGGCGAGAAAGTTCGTTGCGAGAGAACATGGAGTCCGTTACGACCATGCGCGCCGCCCGACCAAGCTGCGGCAAGAGGAGCCGGTACCACGCGCGGAAAGCCTTGGAGTACGTTTCCGGTACGGCAAATACGGACGCGTCATGGATCGTCACGATTTGGCGCGGATGCAGCAGTGGTCCAGTGTTTGCAAAGCTCATCAGAGTGCCGTGGCGTGCGTGCCAGGGTAGCTCGATCTGCTCCCACGCGTGCCCATTCTGGCGACCCACGCGCTCGACCTTCATTCGTCCAAATCCATCAATGAGTGTACAACTGCGCGGTGCGACCACGGTAACCTCATGCTTGCCAGGCCCTTCCGCGGTCAGCAGACGGTCCAGGGCCCCGGTCAACTCTCTCGCATAGCGCTGGACGCCGGTGACGGCTTGGGAGAAGAACCGGCCGTTCACATACAGCTGGCCAGCGATCATTCAGCCGAGTCCCTCATCTGTGACGATAGCGCCACCCACAGCGGACGTGTACAACCATTGCATAAGCAAGAAATATGCGGCGCCCATGTAGCTCGAGAACGACGCGTTGAATACGGACGATGTGAGATACGCGAGGGTCACGCCCGTGGCACAGAACCCGATGCGAGCGCGTTGGCGATCATCGGCACCCATTAGCGCGAACACCCTGCGGAATCCGAAGAAGAGAGCGAACACAAAGGTGAACGGAAACAACACGGAGTATCCGACAGCGAAGAGGAAGTAGTTATTGTGCGGGACGAGCGCATTGGGATTGTAGGAGGTTGCGACTGACGCTGGTCCGAGACCTTCGGGATGGAATCGAATCAGCTCGATTGAGACGCTCCAGGCAGTGGCCATGCGCTCTCGTACGGTCTCCGCCTCCCAAAAACGAAACGCCTCTGCGAGGCGTCGCAGAGCCAGTGTCTCGGAGTCGAGAAAGAGGGCGGGTACGACCCAAAACAAAGAGAGGAAGAGAGCGAGTAGCCCCACACCAACGACGAATCGGGCCGGGTTTGCCCGCGCCCCGTGAATCAATGTGACGCCGAGCCAGGTGGATGCCAGAACGATGCCGGACATCATGATCGGTGTACGGTCTGGGAGGAGTACGTCCACGACCACGAGACTGAGGAGCACCATCCAGGTACCGACGCGCTCTCGGGGAGGAACGAGGTCCCGAAGGACGAATAGTCCGACCCCCAGGATGTGGACCACAATCTGGTATTCCGCAAACGACGCGAATGTCGCGAACGGCCGGATTAGATTGGCTTGGTAGAGGTTTCTCGCTTCCCAGGATTCCATTTGCGCCCTGACGTACGCCATATCCCAAGGCGGCAGCGTGAGTTCTTGGGTCAGGAAATGCACGCCCTGGAACAGTGCATACATCTGGACCAGGAGGAGCGCTCCGAGGACGGCGTTCGCGGGAAACTGGTGGCCGGCGAAGATGAGAAGGAATACAAAGCCAATGAAGAATTGCTTGACACCGAAGATGCTCGCCAGCGGATCCCCGTAAAGTACCCCCAGTAGCGTCACAACGATCAGCGCCCCAGCCGCCCAGATTGCGAGGGGCTGGTCGCGACCCCGCGCCACAGCCATGAGTACTCGTACGGCGACCGCCAGCCCCATGAGGCCATAGTAGAGATTCGTGAACAAGGCCAGGCCCAGATAGTACGCCGTGAGGCGATCCAGCAGCGCGTTGAAGAAGAAGAGCCAGAGAATGGCAAGCAGGAGCCATCTGTGGGCACGCTCGACAGCCGCGCCTGCTGCGGCTCTCTGGGCGGTGGGCCACAGGGTACCCACCGCGAGGTGGGGTGCGCCCATCATCGCCGTGAGCGAGACGCCGCTGGATTATTATCGCTCAAACGTTCAGCCATGACGAAGATGTTGGCGCCGAACTCCGTCTGTGTTATGGACTGTCGAACCATGGCCACGATTCTATCGCCCCATCTGTGCCAAATGTGTGCCGGGACTTGCGGAACACGGCCTAGCCCGTTGGGTCCGAGTAATCGAAACATGCGGTACCAAAAAGTGAACTGCCCGGGCTGGTACTGACGGACCAAAACGGGACGGAATCTGCAACGCCGGAGCCGGGACATCCACTCCTCCTCGCTCAAGAGGTTTAGGTGGAACGATTCCCGGTTGATCCGGTCGCTCGCTGCTGCGCCAAAGTAGAACTGCAGGTGTTCGGTGTAGCGCCGCACGGGTACCGTGAAGGCCAGGACCCCCGACGGGGCGAGTATTCGCGCTAACTCGGCAAGGATAGCGTCAAGGGCCGCTACGTGCTCCAACACGGAGTTGGAGAAAACCGACTGGACAACCCTGTCCGGGAGTGGAATGTGGCAATCAGTCGAATTGACGAGCTGGCGATAGATGCCCCATCGGCTGGCAAGTGCAAGGGCTGTCGCATCTGTGTCGACACCGAATTCGACCTCTCGAAGAAGAACTGAGGCGAAAGAGCCGTCGCCGGTACCAAAATCTAGCCGGGGCGGCGGAAGTCGGTCGAGATACTTGCGAAAAAGTGATAGCTCCTGCGCTCTCCAGAAGCTGTGGGCGAAACTACGATATCGTGCATACAGAATCTCGTCGTCGCACCAGAGCAGTTCCAGTGGTTCTGGGTCACGAAGATGGATGCCCGTCTTGTCTTGGCCCGGCGACCGAACGGTCGGATGCCGAGGTCGCCTTCTCAGCGCAAGGAGAGTGTCGAGCGCAGTGCTAGCCCACCCGGTGGCGCGGAGCAGCCGCTCGCTCATGATCCCAGGCTCCTGCCGGCGACGCGTTCTGCCGGGTACACGAACTCGGTGCCCTTGAGAACGCCGTCGCAGATCACGTCCAGGCCAAGACTGGCGCCGGGCTTCAAGTCGCTGAGGTGCTTGACTATGACGCGGTAGGGGGGATTGCCCGGTATGGGCTCCATGAAGGGTAGCGGGATCATGCGACGGAAGAAAAAGTGATATGCGTATCGGCGCGCACGTTGGAGGGTTTCAGCCTCAAGGCGCGGGAAGTTGGGAAGTCGACCGAGCAAGGCATCGTACTCGTCTACAGAGCTCGCGTCGTACGTCAGTCCTTTGTTCCGAATCCAGGCCTCGCCGGCGACGATCACTGGTATTCCCATGCTCGTCAGCTCTACCCCCGTCTTCGTGCCATAGATGATCGTGGCTACGCATCGCTCCATGACGGCGTACGTGCTGACGTTGCTCTCGGGGTCGATGACGAAGACGTTCGGCGGGAGCGACGGGAACGCCTTCCGAAGCTCAGCGACCAGGGGCTGTCGTGACGGCAAGGTGCCGCGTATCTCCGCAGGGTGAACCCGAATCACCAGTTGCAGGTCACTGCGCGCGGCGAAGTACCGAACCGTGTGAAGAACCCAATCCAGCATGCTTGGAAAGGCGTTCGCTGGGTAATGGAGTTGTGCATCCCACATGACGTTCGTGAGCAGACCAACACACGGTCGCGAGAAATCAACTCCCAGTTTGCGGGCGATCCCATTCACATCCTCCTCAGGCTTGTCATGAAACCAAATCCAATCTTGCGTACCGTACCAGCGACTGCGGAGGTAGCTGAGCAGTTCACGTTCGCGCTCAGGAGACCACGGAATGTCTTCCCACAGGTCCGTGGGCTCCGTCATCAGTGCGTGATGATAGGTTTGATGGTGGCTGAAAATGAAACATTGCTTGCGATACGCTGGGTTCCAGTTGACAACGCGCACGCCTTCGGCACGGCAGGCTTCCGCGACCAGTCCCTGTGGAACGTAGATGCCGTGATGGAACACGGCGACATCGTAGCGATGCGTCCGTAAGAGCTGTCGAACAGCGAGTGCTGCCAGCACGGCGGCGTGGAGATACCTGCGTAGGATGCTTTCGCCATAGGGTTCCCCCTCGAGCGTAGCACGCGCGAAGAAACGAAGAGCGCCCGCAAGGGCGTGCTCGCCGACGGCGATGCCGTCGACGCGGAAGTTGGAAACCGTTGAAAGGTCCGCTTCCCGTGTGACGTCGGCAGCGCGCCGCCGCATGTCCTCTGTGAGATACTGACTGTAGCGGTGCACCGGGAGCGCGAGTTGATCGTAGACACGCAGTGCCGGTTCAAAGCAGTGGTGACAAAGGTCGGTCCGCGGTCCCGTCGCCGCGAAGTGCCGGAGGGACGGGTACCAGCTCGCGTCGCAATGAAGGCAGGCGGGGAGTGCCCTGTCGCACAACAATACATGGGCTTCGGCGCCACGAAGTGTCAGCGCCGCGCCCAAGGCGCTTTCGAGCGAGGTCGCAGCCCAATGACCACCTACGCTCGTGGCGATGAGAACGCGCGGGCCCCGTTGGCGACGCCCAAGAAGAACTGAGCGATCCTGGCCTAACATGCGGGACCAGTTGGGAAGGGCATCAGTAAGTGCCCGCCGCCGTCGAACGTACAAGCGGATGAGCCGGTCGAGCCGCGGGTAGCGACGCATATGTTGACGGAGGAGGCTCTTGATCACGTGGCTACCTCAGGGGCAGACGGGGAAGATCTCATTGAGTCGCTGGTCCGGCGCCAGGAACTCCAAGGCGCGCAAGGAACATTTCGGGATCTGGGAGCCGCGGCGTTGACCACCAGGGCCTGGCAGCTCGGAGCGCAGGCAAGGCATATGAGCCCGTGGCCACGGCGATCACCCGAGCGCCGATGGCGTTGCCACAGCGGATGTCCGCCGGAGTGTCACCGATAACAACTGGGTCTAGTGGCGTGCCATCTCCAAGGAGTGCTCTGGCCATGCGGAGTGCCGCTCTGGCAATTGCGGGTCTACTTGCGCCGTGACTTGAGAAGGCGCCTCCGGCCTCGAAGTACTCGATCAGCCCGTAGTGGGCGAGCTTGGCGCGTGCACCGTTAGCCGTGTTTCCTGTCAGGAGCATCGAGCGGACGTCCTGTCGATGGCGGACACTCTCGAGGATGTCTCGCACACCGGGGAGAACACTGCCCACGCGACTCGGGAGGCACTCGGGCAGCAGCGTTTCGTAGCGTGCAACGATCTGTTCGAGGGGCGCGCGCCTGTCTGACGGGACACTGTTCATGAGCGCCTCTGCGATCTCGTGGTCAGTGAGCCCGGCTGTCGGAAAGTTTTCGAGCGTTCGAGTCACGCCGGTACAATCGAGCACGGCCTGCTCCCAGGCTGCGATCCCGGCGCGCGCGGTGGTCAGAAGCGTTCCGTCGATGTCCCAGAACAACACGGTGACCACAGGTGCCGCCTAGGTCCTGGAGCGTCCAGAAAGGTTTTGTTGATAACCGCACTTGCGTCGCGCATTCCGGCGGGTGAAACGCCAGTTAATGCGAGTCCCGGTCCGGTTGGCTCTGGTATTCCATGCTCGCGTTTCGCGCTGCAGGGATGCCAGATCGCCGATGGGCCGGGTGCCGAGACATTGGCGCGTGAACAAGCACAGTTCCAACTCCGCTTGGTTGAGCCACCTCCCGTGCTTCGGTGTGTAGCGCACCTGCAGGCGTCGCCACAGCGCCCGCCCCACCTGACGCCCGGGATGGTCGACCGGGGACTTCTCACAATGGGTATTGAGATAGTCCATTACGAAATGAATCGTCCGGGCGTCCGGGCAGGCCCACACGACCCGGCGAAGGATCCATGCGAAGTGCCCGGCCGAGCGGTCGGAGGTGGGCTCAGCCACGCGCTACCTTTTTCCCCCGCCACGGTTTCAGGTCGTGGGCTTGCAAGAGAATCCGGATCGTCTCGCGTCCCACCCGGGGGACCAGTTTGCGCTTCACCGCTTCTTGCGCAATCAAGCGCACGGTCCAGCGGGCCCGGCCTCGAGGCGGGGGACTGCAGACCATGGCGACGATCCGCTGCTTCTCGGCCGGGGCCAACACCTCGGCCGCCCCGGGGCGCGGGCGGTCGTACAACGCCCGCGCCAAGCCGCCGGTGCGATAGCGATGGGCGATCTTCCGCACGGCCTGGGGCGTCAGCGGCGGCGTCCGCGCCACCTCGGGGGCGCTGGCCCCGCGGTCCAGCTGCAAGAGCGCCATGGCCCGGAGCACCACCCGCACCTGCTGCACCCCACCGTGCAGCAGGGCTTCCAACTGCCTCGCGTCCTGCGTCTTCAGTCGGAACGGCAAGGGAGGTCGTGGCATACCTCTGGTAGTATAGGGAACGGCGCACCTGGATGGCAACAGGCATTGAGAAATCTTTCAGGCGGTCAGAGATCTAGCTAGGGCTCCAAGGACGCACGACGGCGTCCGACAAAACCACGAAGCTGGCTGCGCGCACCAGCAAGTGCTTCGGCGAACTGTCGATAGTCGGGTCGGCTCCGCAAGTCCTCATTTTCCAGCGGAGCGATGGCCAAGATCAGGGCCAGCGCAGATATTGCGCCAAAGAAAGCGGCGACGAGAACGTACAGTTTCCGCCGCGGGCCCGCTCGCCGATGTGGCGGAACGGCGCGGTCGATGATGGTCAGTACTGGTGTGTCTCGAACCTCGGCAATACGGGCGTCCTCATAGGCCTTCGCGAGGCTCGTATACACCTCTTGCTTCGTCTGCACGATCCGATTCAGGCGTGCGTATTCGAACTCGAGCAGCGGCGATCCCTGAAACTGCCGGTTCGTTTGGAGGAAGCGCTGCACGTCTTGTTCGGCGGCTTCGAGCTCCACTTCAGCTGTTTCCAGCCGTGACGCAACAAAGCGCGCCTGCTCTCGCGCCTGCGACCGTCGGCGCTCGAGATTAAACTCGTTCAGTAGTTGAGTGAGATGATTGGCGACGTCCGCCGCCAACCTGGCCGAGCGCTGTCGCACGGTTACGGTGACAATCCCGGTCCTCCCGTCTACCTGGCTGCTGATCAAGGCGCGAAGTCGTCTAATGCCGTTCGCGACGCGCTCGTTTTCCGATCGGCCCTTCACTCGCAGCAGTTCAAGCAGGGGGCGCCGGGCGTGCTGGTCGGTGCTTTGGAACTCTGAATTGAGGATCGCGTGCAGAAGTTCGCGACTTTCGAGGACACTCGCAAAAAATTCAGGGCTGACACCGGGCGAGGCATTGGCAAGACCCAGTTGTCCCGCGAGCCCCGCGAGGGCTCCGAGACTCGCGGGGAGTCCTTGGGTTGGTTGAGCTTGGGGCGTGAAGGACGTGCTTGCGACGTAGGTTGCTGGTACGAAGAGGCTAACGATGGCCCCAACGACCCCGAATGACACTGGGATCGCGAGGGCGAGCCGCCAATGGCGTACGAGCGGTGTGAGTGCAGCGAAGAACGTCAGTTCGTCGCGACTGGTTCCAGGCGCGGCGTGCATCATCTCGTCACGGGGCTCAGCCACAGAGCGGGCCTGTCGAACGAGCGTGTGCATCTTCGATGGCGAGCGCGTCGTAGCGACGAGCACGAATCAATCCCCGACCTGCGCCGGACGCGCCTCCTCGGCCACGCGAAGTGCTGCGATCTGAGCGTATCGTCAGAACCCTTACTCCATCATGGCAACGTCAGGCGCTCGATTGCCAGGATCATCGTGGTCACGGTCGAAACCACCTGCGCCAACCCACCGAATGGGACTGCGAGGTCGATGCGACCGGTATCAAGCCGTTGAGGTACGACGGTCGTGCTCCCCGGCCCCGGGTGATGGTAGGAGATCTCGCTAGCCGCTGTGCCCCGACAAACATCTCCGCGTTGAGCGGATTCAGAAACATGACATACGTGTTGCCATCGTCCAGCTTGTCCAGCGCCGTGACCAAGCCGCGGGCGTAACGCCGGTACCCGGCGCCGCGGGCGAGCTTGGGCACGAGGGAGAAGAGGTCGATTCCAACACGCATGTGTAGGTGGGATGACACCCTGGTGTGTCCGCTTCTGTGCCACGGTCACTGCGCTGCCAAGCGGTCAATCACGAGGATCATCGTGGTTACTGCCGACATCACCTGCGCGATTCCCCCAAACAACACCGCCCAATCAATCCCCCGCCCATCTGCGGCTCGTTGAGGGACCACAATTGTGCTGCCCGGTCCAGGGTCAGGGTACGAGCTAAACAAGAGGAACTTGCTCCGCACTCGAGCCGAGCCGTTTGCATACCGCACGCTGACGCGGCCCTTGTCAGCATCGCTGGCGTAACCTCCGGCATTGGCGATGTAGTAATCAAACGCGCGACCCGCCTCGTACCGGACCGTCGTCGGGGAGTTGACAGCCCCGGTCACCCTGACAATCGGGATATACTCGGGGACGTGAAGCGAGTCGCCAGGCTGAAGGATGAGATCGTCATCGCTGCCGGGTTCGCTCAACACGCGCTCCAGTTCCACATTGACCCTGCCGGCATCGTCCAGCCGGCGGATAAACCGAGCGCCCCCCGCGTACGCAGTCGGTAATAACCCCCCGGCGCGCTTCACCAGGTCGCTCAGGCGCTCATCCTTCCGCTCCAGCGCGTATGGTCCGGGGAAGGGAACCTCCCCGGTGATGGTGACCGTCCGCTGGAGCTCGAACTCGGGTTGCCCGAATATGGTGACTTGGTCGTAAGGCTCGAGCGGCACTTCAGGCGAACTTCCGGCAGCCGGGAACGAGACACCGGCCGCCCCTTTGTACCTGCCCACGGAGTCGCGCTCGAACAGGTACGACGAGTCGAGGGGGACACGGAACACTCGGGCTAGAGCGCCCTGCGAACGGTCACTTGGAAGCCGTGCAACCTCCGCTTCTCGCAGGTCAGCGCCGACCAGGGGCCCGCGTGCCACCGTGACCAGATCCCGCAGCGACATGCCTGGCGACCAGGCGTACTGGCCAGGCTTGCGCACCATCCCACTGACGGTGACGTACAGCGAGCGCTCGGGCGGCAGCACGGAGTCCACCACCACCGAGTCCCCATTCTCGAGCGTGAGCCCGGGTACGAGTACGGGGAACTCGGCTCGGTGTTCGCCCTCCGCTCGCGGCGCTGAGCTCAGGGGGCCGTCCTGGCGCGGCGCCGCTTTTCCCTCGGCGAGGGCGAGCGGCACGTCAATGACCGCGCGCGGAGCGGGAGCTGGCTCGCGCGCGGCCGGTGGAAGAATGCGGTGCACCGCGACGCGCGCAAGTTCCGCGTCGGCCCGGAAGCCCCCCGCCATTCGAACGAGGTCGGCCAATGTCTCGCCCGCGCGGAGCTCGTAGATGGCCGGCCGTGTCACCGCTCCGGTGACGCTGACGCGGACGCCCCGAATGGGTACGAATACCACGTCGCCCTGCTCCAGCACGACATCGCTCGCCGTGCTGCCGCGCATGAGGTACTCGTAGAGATCCAGCGAGGAGAATGCCTTGCCTCCCCGCTCCACACGAACCTCGCGGAAGTTCCCTCGCTCCGTGGGTCCGCCCGCCGCGTACAATGCGTTCAGGACCGTTGCCACCGAGGCCAGTTGATAGGCCCCCGGCTGCGCGACCTCGCCAACGACGAATACCTGAATCGTGCGCAGCCTCGCGATCGTGATGTCGAAATGCGTCGTGCCGCGAGGGATGCCGGAGTACACCCGCCCGAGCCGCTGTCGGAGCAAGGCCTTCAGGTCAGCCAGCGTCACGTTGCCCACGTACAGCTGCCCCACCTGCGGGATGACGATGAACCCTTCGCGCGTCACCTGAAGCTGGTGCACCAGTTCCACTTCTCCCGTAAGCACCAGCACCATTACATCGCCCGGGCCTATGCGGTATGTGTCCGGCACCGGCCCCGCGAGCAGCGGCTGGAATTGCGTCGTGCGCCCACGGAATACGTCGAGGCCGAACAGTCGCGATGCTGCACGGACCAACCCCGGTGGCTGCGCTCCCGTGTCCACCGGAAGCTCCTCCACGCCAGCCGGAACGATCGGCAGCACGCCGAGCAGGTCGAGCGCCTGGAGGACGCCACCGGTGACCTGCGCTCCGGCCGTGTCCGTTTCCGACAGAAACGGATCAAGCATTGATTCCGCGAGGCCAGCCGCCCGGAGCTGTTGTCTGACCTGGTCCGGCGTGAGACCGGACTGCCGTATGCGCTGCCGCACGAGGTCCGGCCGGCTCTGAAGCAGCTGCAGGGCTTCCGCTCTCGTCATGCCCGCGGGCAGGGACACCTGTTGCGCGCTCAACGGCAGCCCAAGCGCGGTGACCAGCAGGAAGCAGGCGACGAATCTCACCGAATGAATAATCCCACTTGGAATGAGTAAATGTACTTTGCGTTGTAAAGTCGTCAACATTGCCAAGCTTTTGGCGGGCATACGTCCCGTGGCGGGGCTGCCCGCGCGCGGAAACGTCACGAGTGACTACTGGTGGGTCAAGGGGCTGAGTCGGTCAGACGCTCCGCAAGCCACGAGCCGGCTGACCCTGCCGCCGAGGCCGCTCCCTGGTTCAACGTCGTGCACAGGGTTGTGCCCGTTAGGCGAGTCGGTCGCGCACCGGTGATTACGCCACGGTAGTCGCACTCGCTGATCCGGAACTCGATGGACGATTTGCCCACGCGGCCCCTCGGAATGGAACCGGACTCCGAACGCGTGCTTGGCCGGCTGAGCTGGCCGGAGCAGCTCGTGGTACGTATGAAGCTACCCACGAACGTCTCGAAGTCCTGAACGAGGCTGAGGGTACCGAGTGTGTTGCAGGTCACCCGGCCCTGATCGAGCGTCGTGGTCTCGCTGTAGGTCCACGAGCCATCAACGTCCGGCAGATCGTCCGGCTCGATGCCACCGCCGCACGCTCCCCCTCCGAATACCAAAGCGACGGCAAACACTACGTTGGGTGATTTTCGCAATCTGGCCGACATGCCCCGAGCCTCCTTCCCAACGCACGCCTTGCCGCGGCGGAGGGAGACCGAGCCTGGGTGCACCCTAACGCTCACGCCTCGTCCGGAAAGCCGCAAGGGGTCGCGTCCCTGGAGCATGGGGCCTTATGTTCCCGCCCACGAACCAAGCGGAGATCTCGGTCCCATAGCTCGAACGTCAGGCCGGCAGGGCGCGCGCGAGCGCGTTGTCCTCGTTGGCGCACCCCGCAAGGGGGGCGACGACGACCGGCATGCCGCCGATCACCTGGACGAGCTCGCTCGCCTGGCCGACACCGCCGGAGCGACGGTGGCCGCCACGGTCATCCAGCGCGTCGTGGCGCCAACGCCCGGCTACTACATCGGCCGCGGAAAGGTGCTCGAACTGCAACAGGTCGCGCGGCAACACGGTGCCACCCTCGCGGTGTTCGACGAGGACCTCTCCCCTGCGCAGGGCCGCAATCTGGAGCGGGCGCTGGGGCTCCGTGTGATGGATCGTTCGGAACTGATCCTCGACATCTTCGCGACGCGCGCCCGCAGCAAGGAAGCCCGGATGCAGGTGGAACTCGCGCAGCTGGAGTATCTCCTCCCGCGCCTCGCCCGCATGTGGGTGCACCTCTCGCGCATCCGCGGCGGCATCGGCCTGCGCGGGCCGGGTGAGACGCAGCTCGAGACGGATCGCCGCATGATCCGGCGCAGGATCGCCACGCTGAAACGCAAGCTGGAGCACGTAACCCGGCACAGGGAAACGATCAGGGGCGGGAGGCAACACATCCCCACGGCGGCCCTCGTGGGGTACACAAACGCCGGCAAGTCCAGCCTGCTCAAGGCTCTCACGGGCGCGGACACGTTCATCGAGGATCGCCTGTTCGCCACGCTCGACACGCTGACGCGAGAGCTGGCCATTCCCTCCGCATTCCGGGATCGCGGCCCCGCCAGGCGGAGGATTCGGCTGGTGGACACGGTAGGATTCATCCGCAAGCTACCGCACCATTTGGTGGCGAGCTTCCGTGCCACGCTGGAGGAGGCCCGAGACGCCGATCTGTTGCTCCACGTCATTGACGCGTCTCACCCGCAGTGGGAGCAGCAGGTGGACGTCGTGAGCGACGTGCTCGCGGAGGCCGGCTGCCTGGAGAAGCCCGTGATCCACGTGTTCAACAAGATGGACCGCGTCGCGAGCCCCAGCGACTTCCGCGCTCGCGTGCGGGAGCGGTACGGGCCAGCGGTGTGCGTGTCGGCTGCTCTGGGTGAGATCGGTGATCTTGCCGGTGTTCTGTTGCGCTTCGACGAGGCGCAACGCCCGGGGCTCGTGCCGTCTTAGAGTTGGCGCTAGCTTGGCTGCGTGACCCAGTCGAGGACGCCGGCGTCCAGGCGCCTGGCACTGTTCACGGGCAACTATCATGCAGTGCCGGATGGGGTATCCCTTACCCTGAACCGCCTGGTGGAGTACCTCCAGCGGCACGGGTGGGAGGTGCTGGTTTTTGCCCCCGCGGCCGGAGCCAAGCCCATGGAACACGTGGGGGAACTCGTGCCGGTGCGCTCCGTTCCGGCTCCCGGGAGAGCGGAGTACCGGGTCGCGCTGGGGTTCCCGCGAGCCGCGCGGGCCCGCTTCGGAGCGTTCCGTCCCTCTCTCGTGCACGTGGCCACGCCCGACCTGATGGGAAACCGTGCGCTGTACCTGTCGCTGAAGCTCGGCATCCCGGTGGTGGCATCCTATCACACGCACTTCTGCTCGTACCTCAAGTACTACGGCCTCGAGGAGCTGGAAGGGTTTCTCTGGAAGTACTTGCGTAAGTTCTACCGCCACTGCCGTCATGTTTACGTCGCTTCTCCGTCCATGGCGGCAGTTCTCAGGGCGCACGAGATCACGAACGGGCTGCGGTTGTGGGAGCGCGGCGTGGACATGTCACTGTTCAATCCCGGGCGCCGGTCGCTCGAGTGGCGCCGGGCGATGGGAGTGGCCGACTACGAGCCGCTCGTCACCTTCGTGGGCCGGGTGGTGTGGGAGAAGGGTCTGGAGACGTTTGCATCGGTGGTCGAGGCGCTCAGCGCCAAAGGGGTGCCCCATCGGAGCATGGTGGTTGGGGACGGGCCCGCGCGGGAGGCCCTGGCGCGGCGGCTGCCAGGCACACTGTTCACAGGCTACCTCAAGGGCAGCGACGTGGCCCGAGCCTACGCATCCTCAGACGTGTTCCTCTTCCCCAGTGATACGGAAACGTTCGGCAACGTGACATTGGAGGCGATGGCGTCCGGTCTCCCGGCGGTGTGCGCCGATGCGACCGGGTCGAGTTCGCTGGTGATTCACGGTCACACAGGGTTCCTGGCGGAGCCTGGCCACGCCGGCTCGTTCATTTCGTTCGCCCTGAAGCTGCTGCTCCATCCGGAACTCCGCGCGCGGATGGGTGAGGCGGCGGTGAGGAGAGCCCGTCACTACGGGTGGGAGGCAACTCTGAGCCGTCTGGCAGCGCACTACGAGGAGGCCCTGCACCCTCGCGCACCGAGTGAGGGCGCGGCCGTCCGCGTGTCGGGGATCGCTGCTAGCCGGTGATCTGAGACCGGTGCGGTTGCTCTTTGTGTCGCACTCCTTTCCGCCGGCCGGCGCGCCATTGTCCAATGTGGGGGGTATGCAGCGCGTGGCCCAGGGGCTGCACGCTGCGCTGAGGCGACGACCGGAGGTGACGCTGAGTTCCGTTGTCCTGCGAACCTCCTGGAGCAAGACGCACTTGCGGGTTCCCGTGTTCATGGCCAGGCTGTTGTGGGACATCCCCCGGCGTGTGGAACGCGCGGGGATTGAGGTCGTCCTGTTCTCATCTCTGGTTACGGCGGCCGCGGCGCCGTTCCTCAAGCGACGCCTGTCGCGGCATCGTGTTTGTCTTGTCGCTGTCGTTCACGGACGTGATGCGACGCTTCCCGTGAGGCCGTATCAATGGGTGGTGCCGCGCGTGCTGGGCGCGTTGGACGGCGTACTGGCAGTGAGCGAGGCCACGGGGCGAGCCTGTATGGCGCGGGGGCTTCACGCCTCAAAGCTGCACGTGGTAGGCAACGGCGTTGATCCGGTGGCCTCGTCTTCCGAAGACCGCGCGACTGCACGCGCGGCCTTGTTGGCACGTCTCGCAGCATCGGGTTGCGCCGTCCCTGGCGACGGCTTTCTCGTGTTCAGCGCCGGGCGGCACGTGGCGCGCAAGGGGTTTCGCTGGTTCGCGAGCGAGGTGGTGCCGCGCCTGACTCCCGACGTGCACTACGTGTTGGCGGGCGAAGGGCCGGAGACCGCGGCGATCCGAGCGACAATCACGCAGGCGCACCTGGCAGGGAGAGTCCATTTGCTCGGCAAGGTTACGGACACCGATCTCGCACGTCTGTACCACGGCTCAGATCTATTCGTGATGCCGAATCTTGCGGTGCCGGGTGATCTGGAGGGATTCGGGCTTGTGGTCGCGGAGGCAGCCCTTGCCGGCCTGCCGGTGGTGGCGGCCGAGGTTGACGGAATCGCGGAAGTTCTGCGCATCACCGAAGGCGGCACGCTTGTGCCGAGTGCGGATGCCCACGCGTTCGTGGCTGCGATTGAGGGTTACCGTGAAGGAGCGTTCCGCCGGAAGGTCGGCGACAGGGCGGCTGAGTGTGCGCGTGAGCGCCTGACCTGGCCCCATGTGGTGACACGGTACTTGAAGGCAATGGAGGAGATTCGCGATGGCCGCCGGGTGCCCGCGTTTGCCGTCTAGCCGGTTCGTATTCCTCCTGGTGCCCGCGGTGTGCGCCTCCGCCATGGCGCAGGAACCCGCGCAGGGCTCGCGCAACCTGCCGCTCGGTCATTGGGCGTATGAGTACATCGGGCGACTGAGAGACCGCGGCTATCTCGCGAACCTCAATCCCCTCGTGCAGCCCTACCGCAGGCTCGAGGTGGCGAAGGGACTGTCCGTGCTCGATCCCGACACGCTGAACCGTGCGGTCAGAGAATGGGTGAGCCTGTTGCGTGATGAGCTGGCTCCCGAACTGCTGCGCCTGGCTCGTGGGTCAGGCGGCAAGGTGGGCGTCGAGCTTGCCGTGGGCGGACGGGTGTCCACCAGCCAGCGGCTGGATCCCTTGCGGCCGCTGGGCGAGGAGGATGCATGGCCCCGGTTCAGCGCGGCGGGATGGCTCGAGACGGGACCTCTTGCGGCCGAGAGTCGGCTGGCGGGGGATGTGTACCTCACGTACGACCCCGACGGAGTTGATCCCGGGCAGAGGCGTGGCGGGCGTACAGACAACGCATACGTCTCGGCCACGTTCCCCTTCGGCGGCATTACGGTGGGACGCCTGAAGCGGAATTGGTCGGCTATCGGCACCAACGGTCTGATGGTCTCGGACGTCGCGACGCCATACCCTCAGCTCGAGTTCGAGGCCGGGGTGGGGCGTTTGACGCTGCGGTCTTTCACCGGCGAGTTGGAGACCCTCGGGTCATCCAAGCGATACCTGGCGGCTCATCGCCTCGATTACCAGAGCCGGGATTTCGTCGCCTCATTCGGCGAGTCATTCCTCTACGTGCCGGGGGAAGGCCAGCTGGCCCTCCGGTACTTAAACCCTCTGGAGTTCTTTTTCTTTGACGCCGACAACCAGCCCACCGACCATGCGGTCAACCTGCTGCTGGATGCGCAAGTGTGGTATCGCCGCGGGGTGACGGCGTTCTACTTCGAATGGATGCTGGACGACATTGATGTAATCCCGGGCGCGCGCGATCCGGAGCCGCTGCTGTACGCCTTCCGGGTCGGCTCGAGAGTCTCACCGCGAGCCGGTTGGTTCAACCTGAGTCTGGAGTACCAGCAGGTCGCCGCATTCGCCTACCGCACCCCCAACGTGGTGGACCGCTACAGTTTCCTGGGCCGGGGGCTGGGCGAGAACTACTCCGATTTCGATCGCCTGACCCTGGCCGCCGACCTATTTCCCCGCGTGCGCGGGCTGCGGATCTCTCCGACATTGGCGCTTCAGCGACAAGGCGAAGGCAATTTCCGTGATTCGGTACCGCCCATGGCCGAATACCTCGCCAGCCCCACGATCTTTCTGGGTACCGCCGAGCGCACCTTCCGACTGGGCGTGCGCGGGCGCTATCAGCCCAACCGCTACGTCTGGGTATCGTGGGACGTGGGCGAGAACTTCGTGGAGAACGTAGGGCACGTGGCAGACATGAGTGAGCGCCGGTTCGCGGCCGTCGTCGAGCTCGGGGCAGCTGTGCCGCTGGGGCGCCGGAATTGATGCTGCTCGCGTCCTCCGCGGGGGCTTCACCAAAAGGTAGGTGTCACATTGGCAGCGAGGACCGAGCGGCGGATGGCCGCGGGGTCGTTGGCGATAGCCCGGTGCGCACTGGCAACGGGTTGATGTCAATTGACGGCGGGCGAGAGCAATTGACCTGGGATCGATGGCAATTGACGGCGATGTGATGTCAATTGGCGGAGCCTCGATGTCAATTGACATCGCGCCGACGTCAATTGCGCCGGGCCGCCGCAGTTGGCGGCGGACCGATGTCACTTGGAAGCAGTGCGCCGCAATTGACCGCAGGTCGCTGTCAATTGGAAACTGGCCGTAGTCAATTGACGGCGACCCGTTTCCGATTGCGGCAGGATGATGTCAATTGGAATCGCTCCGTTGCAAATGGGCACCCCGAAGGGTCAATGCGTTTCCCACCAAGAGGTTAGCCGCCTTCGGCTCCAGTACACCTTCACGGGGCCCTGCCCGTTCACCACGACATCACGAACCTGCCGTGTGCTCCATCGAACCTCCCATGATCGGTGTAGAGATCTCCGTCCAGGTCCACGCGGTAGCCCAGCAGGACATCGAACCGGTCACGAACGGTCCAGCCAACATCGAGCTTCACTCGTGTGTTGTGGCGGGCCAACGACTCCTGAACAGGCACCTGGCCGTCGCCGCGGGTCACGTTCCGTAAGTCCCACTCCAGCGATCCGTTGAGCTTGAACCCTCCCGGCGCCCGATAGCCAACGAGGGCCTGACCGGTCCAGGTGGCGTCCCGATAGTCCGTGTCCGCGAGCCCGGCGGCCGCGTAGTCGCGCCGCTCGGGCCGCGCCACTCTCGCGCCCCAGGCCTCCAGGCGCCAGCGAGGGGCCGGTATGGCGAGGAGGAACGCACCGGCGCTCGTGGTCTGCTCGGTAAGCCGGAAGTCATTGAGCGCCGTGTCCAGGGGCAACGGCGTTCGCCTCGTCGTGGCGCGGACGTACCGAGCCATGGCGCCCGCACGGAGCGTGGGTGCGGCGGACCACTCGATCAACCCCGCCGCCTGCGCGAATGTCTCCTCTTGCCGGAAGCCCTCGCTGGGCGACAGCTGCCGATAGGCTCTCACGCGCGAGGGTGTGAAGAACCCGGCGTCCGCCTCGATACGCAGGCGGCGCCCAACGGATTGCTCCACACTGGTTCGAAGCGCGAGCGGCTGGCGTTCATAGTCGAGAGCGGTGTCGGCGAAGCCCGGCCACACCCCAAGCACCTGATAGACGATGTCGCTGAACGCGTCCACGACGCTGAGGGAGACGACCAGTCGCCGCGTAGGGCTCGCCCATCCCCCGCCGATTGACACGTCGTTCTCCGGCTTGTACGCGAGGAGCGATCCTTCGACATACACGAACGGACCTCGCCAGTCCTTTCTGAACCGGACCCCGATACGGTTACGGAACAACGGCGGCAAGTCTTGATGGGTAATTCGGATGCTTGAAGTCCATCCGCGGCCGATCGGAACCGAGGCTTTGAGATCCGCCCCCGTGATCAAGTGCTCATAGTTGATGCTTCCCGCCCAGTACCGGGCGCCGTTGGCGATTCGCTCCCAACGATACTCCTCCGTGATTCCAAATCCGGCCGATATCCGGTCAAGCTCGTATTCCGCGTCAATCTCGGCATGAAAGCGCTGGAGCGTACCGCGGGAGTTGAGGCGCCCGCCCCGGGCCGCGCTGCGATCGAGGGCGAGGAGCCAGGTCTCGTCGGCCCACGTGCGTATGGTGGCGTGAAGTGAAGCCGTATCCTGCTGCGCGAGTGTAGAGGTTGAAGCTGTAACGGTGATCAGGAGTGCGAGGATTGGAGACGGCATCTTGCTCAAGACCTCGCGCCTTGCACCCCCAACACCACCCCCCTCAACACCCCCGCCACCTCCCGCGCAAATCTCCGCGCCGAGTACCGGTCCTCGGCGATGTGGCGGCCGCGCGCACCCATGGCGCGGAGCGCGTCCGCCGGAAGCCTGAGCACGCTC
>DATMBI010000151.1:0-6139 GCA_035559375.1 Gemmatimonadaceae bacterium
TTCCGGGTCCGGCACGTGGAGGTGCGCGGCACGACCTTGGCCGAACCTGCCGACATCGTGCGTATCCTGGGGGTGGATAGCAGCTTCTCGCTGTGGGCCGACCTCGATTCGTTGGCCCAACGGGTGCGGGCGCTGCCTTATGTGGCGGGTGTCAAGGTGTCGCGGCGTCCTCCCGGAACGCTGATAGTGACTGTTCGGGAGCGGCGGCCTGTGGCCTTCGTGTCGGCACGCAGCAGTCTGGTGCCCGTGGATCGCGATGGCGTGACGCTGCCGTTCGATCCCGTGCGGGCGGTGCTGGACCTTCCTGTGGTTCAGCAGCGCGATACCGCCGTATTGCGTTTGCTAGACGAGATTCGCTCGTCCGTGCCGCAACTTTTCGCGAGGATAAGCGAGGCTCGCCGCGAGTCAGGAGGCGACATAGTTCTCCGGCTGGAAACCTGGTCCGTGCGATTGCGTGGCGATGTCGCGCCTGCGAGCCTCGGCGCGCTATTTTCGGTCGAAGCCGATCTGGCACGACGCGGTCTGCATCCGGTCGAGCTGGATTTGCGCTTTCGCGATCAGATTGTAGCCAGACTCCCGTAATCCCATTCCACCATGAGTTCAGAAGCGCTAGTAGCCGGGCTTGATATCGGATCTTCGAGAACCACGGCCATAATTGCCGAAGTCGTTGGCGAGCTTCCTCGTCGGCCTGAGATCAAGGTTCTCGGTGTGGGCCAGGCCCGTACTACCGGCCTGCGACGTGGCGTAGTGGCCGACATCGAGGAGGCTACGCGTTCTATCCGCAAAGCGCTCACGGACGCCGAGCGAATGTCGGGCACCAGAGTGGAACACTTGTACACGGGCATCTCCGGCCAGCACATGGAAACCATGGTTTCCAAGGGGATAGTGGTGGTAAGCGGGACCGAGATAAGCGCCGCAGATGTGGAGCGGGTGAACACGGTAGCTCGAACGCAGGACATCCCCCAGGACCGCGAACTGCTGCACGCCATTCCCCAGGAGTACACGGTGGACCGGCAGGAAGGGATTCGCGATCCGGTGGGAATGGTCGGCACTCGCCTCGAGACCGAGATGTACCTGGTGACTATCGGCAGTGCCCCGGCCGCCAACCTGCGCCGTGCGGTGGAGCGTGCTGGTTACAAGGTGCAGGAGTTCGTGCTGGAGCCGCTGGCCAGCGCGTTAGCGGTCCTCACCGAGGAGGAGAAAGAGCTCGGTGTGGCCTTGATAGAGCTGGGCGCTGGATCGACCGACGTGGCGGTTTTTCACGAGGGGAAGATTCGCTACTTCGGAACGGTAGCCTATGGGGGAAACAGTGTCACCAACGACATCGTGCACGGGTTGGGTCTGGCCCAGGCGGACGCCGAGCGGCTCAAGGAGCGCTACGGTTGTGCGTACGAGCCCATGGTGGACAGGGCAGAGACGATCGTGCTGCCCAGTTTGGTTTCTCAGGGAGAGCGTCAGATTTCGAGAGATCTTTTGGCGCACATCATCCACCAGAGGATGGACGAGATCATGGATCTCGTGTTGCGTGCTATCGAGGGGTCTGGCTATCTGAACAAGCTAGCGGCTGGGGTGGTGTTGACCGGTGGTGCTGCTGCGCTTCCCGGCATGGTCGAACTGGCTGCCGACGTGTTCGGGACCGCTGTGCGGATCGGGGTACCTCGTGAGAACATCTCGGGCTTGAGCGACGCAGTGGAGGCACCGCGTTTTGCTACGGCGGTCGGGTTGGCGCGTTATGCCGCTCATCGGTATGCAATCGGTGCTGGAGTAAGTGGTGCTCGGCGCATGCAGGTCGGTGGTCCCGGGATGGAAAAGCTGATCCAGAAGGTAAAGCTCTGGATTCAGGATTTCTTCGAGTAAGGGGTGGCCGCCTGCCCTTAGCCTGTGGTTGTGGGGTGCCGGCTCGCGGGTGTGGCAGCCTCGGCGGGCGGTGGGGCCCCCAGCGGTTTACGGTCTCCCTACATCACAGTTGTGTGTTATCAACTGGTATGTGGAAAACTCTGTAACACGCTAAGCGATTGGGGTCACAGTCGTTACACGACAAAATCCACCGTAGCTTCCACAGGAAAAGACCGTATATTGGTGCCGCGATTTTTGGCAGCCGACTGCGGGTCGCTAGTGCTACTCGCGGAGGCTATAGCTCTTTACCGATCTCGGGAGTCGCAGGCGCCATGATCTTCGAATTCGACGACACCCCCTCTCAAAGCGCACGAATGAAAGTTGTGGGTGTGGGCGGCGGGGGCGGGAACGCGGTCAACCGGATGATCGACGAGCACTTGGAAGGGGTCGAGTTCATCTCGATCAACACCGATGCGCAGGCTCTCCTGGCATCGAAGTCGGACGTAAAGGTCCAGATCGGGAAGAAGCTCACCCGCGGGCTGGGTGCGGGAGCTCGACCAGAAATCGGGCGGCAAGCGATCGAAGAGAACCGCGAAGACGTGGCCCGGGCCCTCCAAGGAGCCGACCTGGTCTTCGTCACGTGCGGGATGGGCGGCGGGACGGGAACCGGTGCGGCACCGGTAGTCGCGCAACTGGCGAAAGAAGCGGGCGCACTTACGGTCGGGATCGTCACGAAGCCGTTCCTGTTCGAAGGGCGCAAGCGCATGAAGCAGGCGGAACAGGGGATCATGGATCTCAGGCAGCACGTGGATACCATGATCGTCGTGCCTAACGAACGACTCCTGGCCGTCGTCGGGAAGGGTATCCCGTTCCTAGATGCACTCAAAAAGGCCGACGAAGTACTCCTCCACGCTACCCAGGGAATCTCGACACTCATTTCCAAGACCGGCCTGGTAAACGTGGACTTCGCCGACGTGCGTACCGTCATGCAGAACGGCGGCTCGGCACTCATGGGCACCGGGATCGGCCGCGGAGAGAACCGCGCTATGGAGGCGGCCCAACAGGCCATCTCGAGCCCGCTACTCGACAATGTTTCGATTGCAGGCTCCACAGGAGTGCTGCTCAACATCACGGGCGGCGACGATCTTACCTTGGGCGAAGTGACGCAGATCTCGGAAATCGTACACGACGCGGTGGGCGACGATGCGGAAATCATCTTCGGGGCCGTGACGGAACCCGCCATGCAGGGCGAGATCCGGGTCACGGTTATCGCGACCGGTTTCGATCGTCAGATGGAAGGCTTGCTGCAGGCCAGACCACCGCTCGCCTCTAGCGCACCGCCGCGCAACGTGATACCAATCAATCCCCGCGGTCCGGTACGCCAGGTGGGGAGTCGTCCTGCGGACGGCCCGCGTAGAGTCGTGCCGCCACGGGCGCAGCAGGAAGAGATCGGCGACATGGACATTCCCACGTTCATCAGGAGACAGATGGATTGAGCCCGGCCAAGGCGAGGCTCGTTACATACTGCGCGGTGGCGGCTCTCGCGGCCGCCACGCTGCTCTTCGTCGATCCGCTCCCGCCACGTACCGAACTCAGTCCTAGGCTGAGCGCAGCGTTGGCCGATCCGTGGCGCGAAGAGGTGGACTCGGTGGCCCGGGGCGAAACCATCGCCGGCGTTCTGGCTCGGCGAGGACTTCCGGCTGGGCTGGCTACTGAGCTACTACGTGCCGCACCGCAACTCGATCCCAGGGCCATCCCGGTAGGGATGAGAATCAGCTTTACGTCGGGCGCAGGCGATTCCATGCCGCGACGCATTTCGCTGCACCTGGCCGAGGACAGCGTGATCCACGTCGAACGAGACAGTGGAGGCGTCTGGCAGGCCCGTGTGGAGGTGCTCCCGTGGAAGGTAGACACTGTGGCGTTCCACGGACACGTCACCAGCAACCTCTACGACGCTATAGACGAAGCGGCCTCCGCACTTCCGCGCCGGGCTAGAGTGGAATTGGCTTGGGAAGTGGCGGACATCTTCGAGTATCGGATCGACATGAGCCGCGACTTGCAGCGCGGGGACTCGATCGCGGTTCTCGTGGAACGCCGAGTCGGGCCGCAAGGGGCGGTGAGACCGGGACGCGTCCTGGCGGCGAGCCTGCGCACGGGTGGCGCTACGATTCACGCCATTCGGCACGAGAAGGACGGCGAACGGCCGCGTTACTACGACCAGGATGGCCGGTCGCTAGCGTCCAACTTCCTGCGGACTCCGGTGGCCTTTCGGCGCATCACCAGCGTCTTCGGGTTGCGCAAGCATCCCATATTGGGTACATGGCGCCGGCATCAGGGTACCGACTATGCAGCCGATCCTGGAACTCCAGTGAGGACGATCGGCGATGGCGTGGTCGTATATGCTGGGTGGCGCGGTGGCTACGGAAACCTCGTCGAAGTCAGGCACCCCAACGGCTTCGTCACGCGCTACGGACATCTGCGTGCGTTCGCACGCGGCGTGCGTGCCGGAAGGCGAGTTTCGGTTGGCGAGACGATCGGCTACGTGGGAATGACCGGGCTGGCAACCGGACCGCACCTGCACTTCGAGTTGCTCGTCAACGGCGTAGCTCGCAATCCGCATGCAGCGCTGGCTAGCAAGGCAGGTACGCCCCTTCCTGCCTCGGACCGGCCACAGTTCGAATCGCTGAAGTCGTACTACTTGGCGCTGATGCGCGTTCCTTCGGCGTTGCCCAGCGTGGCCAACGAGTAGGATAGCGGCGCTCACCCTAGCGCGCTGAGCGTGCGGTCCAGTCGCTACATTGTGCCGCGATGCTGGACTGGCTGATCGCACTTGCCGCCGGAACGCTTGCGGCTATTCTCGCCTACGGATGGAGGCCGGCGTACTGGCCACTCGCCGTTTCTCGTGCACTCGTGGCCGTGCTGGCCGTGGCGCTTTTCCTGGACGCACCGCTCGGCGCGAGGTCAGCACCCGCCATCGTAGCGCTGGACGTATCGCAGAGCTGGATGCGGGGCGGCGACACCACGGCGTTCGCTCAGGCACGACAACTCGCCGCGCAGCGGAGCGACAGGATCCTGCTCTTCGGCGATTCGGTGAGAGAGGTTGCAGGCGCTCGGGTACCGCTCCCTTCGGATCGGCGTTCGCTGCTGGCGCCGCTAGTGGCTAGAGCAGCGGCCGACGGGCGGCCGCTGCTGGTGATCTCGGACGGCGAGGCCGACGATCCAGAGGTGCTATCCAGCCTGCCACTGGGGTCGCGGGTGGTGGTGCAAGATCGCAGGCCGGTGGTCGACCTGGCGGTCAGCAACTTACGCGTGCCGCGCATAGCCGTATCGGGCGACACCGCCCGCATCACCGTAGACCTCTCGGCTGGTCCTCTCGAGGTGCCCGGTGGCGCGCTGAGGATCGATGTGGACCAGCGTCCAGCTACGTCGTTAGGGTTGGACGCGATGCCGCCGTTCGGCGAGCGGTCCATAGACTTGCAGGTGCGACTCCCCCCCACTGCTGGTTGGATCCAGCTCCGAGCTGTGGTGCAGGTCGCGGGCGACCTGGAGCCCCGCAACGACACGCTGGTGGCGACCCTGAGGCTCACGAGCGCTGCTAGAGCGCTCCTGGTCTCCACTAACCCGGATCTCGACGTTCGCGAGTTGGGGACGGTACTGCGCGGGATCGTCTCGCTCCCCTCGCGTGGTTACCTGAGGGTGGCTACCGGGCAGTGGCGGGAGGAAGGCACCCTGGCTCCCGTTGCGGAGGAGGCCGTCCGCAGCGCCATTCGCACCGCGTCGCTGCTCGTGATCCACGGCGACACGGCGTTCTTCGGGCCACCACGTACCTTAGGTGCAGGTGGCCTCTTGCTAGTGGTTTCGCCAGGGGTGGAGAGTGGCGAGTGGTTCGCTACCGGGACTCTGGCCTCGCCGCTGGCTGCACCGCTGGCTGGTCTGGAGTGGGATTCTCTTCCGCCGCTTCAGGTGGGAGCGGCGGCCGGTGGGGCGAGCTTCGCGCTACTGGAAGTGCGGCGCGGCCGCAGGCTGGAGCGCGCCGCCGTTGGTTTCGGTTGGGAGCAACCTAGGCGCGTCGTGGTGGTGAACGCATCTGGCTTTTGGCGCTGGCGCATGCGCGGCGGGGCAGGCGCCGCAGCTCACGCCGCCTTTTGGGGCGCTATTCTCGACTGGCTGGCGGCGGAAGACCGCCCGGTAGGCGTGGCACCACTAGCGAGCGTTTACCGCGATGGAGATCGCATAGCATGGATTCGCGGACGGGGCGTCGATTCCACGCTGAAGGCGGTGATCTTGTCGTACGAAGAGCGGC
>DATMBI010000152.1:0-3253 GCA_035559375.1 Gemmatimonadaceae bacterium
TGGCGCGTAACTATAGAACTTTCCGCACCGCAATGGTACCACCCTCGACCACGAGAGTTCGCTTGCGGTCGCGCGACGGGGAATCCCTTCTTGACCGCAGCTGGACCGTGGAGCAGATCATTGACACGATTCGAAGGCAACACCAACCTCAACCCTACCACCGCTATGCGCCCCTTAGTCAGAATTCTGGGCCAGATCTTGGGCGGGCTAGTGGTAGTTGTCCTGCTCGGGTTGGCCTCTGTGCAAGTATTCTCCACCAACAGGCTAGCCAAGACGTTCGAGATCTCCGACTCGTCGCCGCCCATACCGAGCGATTCCGCCAGTGTCGCACGCGGCCGACACCTGGTCCGCGCTATCACGCGATGTGTCGAGTGCCATGGCGAAGACTTGGGGGGGAGAGTAGTGGTCGAACGACCGTCGGTAGGGCGTATCACTGCCCGCAACCTCACGACAGGAATCGGCGGATGGGGCACGACTCTCTCGGACGCAGCTATCGTCGAAGCTATCCGGCACGCAGTGTCGCCTACCGGCAGGGCCCTGGCGCTGATGCCAGCACGCGGCTACTGGCACCTGTCGGACAACGACGTAGCAGCAATAGTTGCCTACGTTCGGAGCGTACCGCCGGTGGACCGCGACCTGCCGCTCACGAGTTACAGCTTTAGGGGACGGACGCTTCTCGTGACCGGGCGCCTGGATGACATGTTCGACGCACGAGCGATAGACCACAAAGCTCGCCGCGAACCTGCACCGGCGCCCGACACCACGGAAGCATACGGCCGTTACCTAGCGAACATCGGGGGGTGTACTTGGTGCCACGGCTCCGATCTCGCCGGAAAGCCCATTCCCCTCGCACTCCCAGACGGCCCCATTTCGACCAATATCACCCCTGCCAGCCTCGGTTCCTGGAGTGAGTCCGACTTCTTCCGCGCCATGCGCGAGGGTATACGGCCGGACGGCAGAGCGCTGGACACCACGTACATGGCAGTGCGCTACCTGCGCGAACTGACCGATCTGGAGCTACGCGCCCTCTGGAAGTTCCTGCGCTCACTGCCGCCCCAAAACCGAAGCTGACAGCACCCCGAGCACTACCGCCGCGGCGGCGTTTCACTTTGGCCAGGTTGCGCAGCCGCGCGCGGGGCAGCGATCTGGTCGCGGCCTTTCTCGAGGTACGGAATACCGCGCGTCATCCATTCGGGCGCGGGCTCTCCCTTGAGTTTGGTCGCGAAGAACTGCTGCATGCGCATGTCGATGTCTTTTTGGTTGGCGCGTTTGCGCGGGTTGTGCACATCTCCGTTGTAGCTGATGAAGTACACCTCTTTCCCGAGCCGACGCAAAGCGACGAAGAGTTCTATGCCCTGGTACCATGGCACCGCGTCGTCGGCATCGTTGTGCATGAAGAAGACCGGGGTAGTCACCCGATCCAGGTGGAAGAGCGGAGAGTTTTCGATGAAGCGAATCGGATACTCCCAGATAGATCCACCGATACGACTCTGCGTCTTCTCGTATTGAAATGGCCGCGCCAGACCGGAGCCCCACCGTATGCCGCCGTAAGCACTCGTCATGTTGGCCACGGGCGCGTTAGGCACCGCTGCCGCGAAGAGATTGGTTTGCGTGATGATGTAGGCCGTTTGGTAACCACCCCACGACTGCCCCGCGATACCGATAGCCTTCGGATCGACGAAGCCCCGCGCGATCAGAGCCTGGACGCCCGACACCACGCACTTCACGGCACTGGGTCCAGGCCAACCGATTTCGTACTTGATGTCCGGCATGAAAACCAAGTATCCCAGCGAGGTGTAGACCGTGGGATTGATGACGTTCCGACCCGAAGGAGCTACGTAATTGTGCAGTCCGTCCGAGAGCCGCTCGTAAAAGTACACTATCATCGGATATTTCTTCGCCGGATCGAAACCCTCGGGCTTGTAAAGAAGGCCCTGCAGCGGCACCCCGTCGGCGTTTATCCACTCCACGAGCTCCACGGTAGGCCACAGGTACTCGGCCTGCTGAGGGTTGGCGTCGGAGATACGAGTCAGTGCCGTCAAGGAGGTGCCCGTCCACAGGTCAGGAAACTCAGCCACAGTCTGCTGAGTGAGCAGGTAGCGCTCTGCTTTTCTGGCACGTTGCGGGTTACCGAAGTTACGATCGGCCATCACGATCTGTTCCGGCGGTGCTACCCGATCTATCCAATCGCGAAAGAACCCGCTGGCCTTGGTCCGCTCGTCGAAGGCTCTCAGCAAGAGAGGTTGTGCGGGGTCTACGAACCGATCCTCCGGATCCAGGTCCACGAGGCGCAAACGGATGTTCCGCCTGGTACCTAACGAATCCGTGAGCATGCGCGGCGGCTTCACTCCGCTCGGATCCAGCTCCCAGATGTCGTAAGCGTCGTACACTAGCACGCTCCGGTCTTCCGGCAACCAGCCGGCGACGCCCCACGCAGGCGGAGTAGACGGCGTGTCCCACTCGCCTGTCTGATCGAAGCGAACGCCGCGTAGCGCCTGCGTCAGCGTCACGGTGCGGCCGCTGACCACCGAGTACGAATGCCATGCTCCGCGGTCGTACCAGAGCACGTAGCGCCCACCGGGCGAGAGACTGGCCCCGAACTCGGTCTTCCTAGCGATGGGGGTGACCCGACCGGAGTGCACGTCCAGCACGTACACATCGCTCCCGTCCTCGCCCCACATCGCCTCGATCATGTAAGGAACGCGTGTCACGATCAGTGCGGTCTTGCCATCGTCACTGACCTGAGCCTGTGGCATCGAATCGTTGGTCAGCCTCGTGACACGACGCAACCTGACGTTGTAGGCTGTAAGGTAGGAGCGATTCCGATCCCGAGCCGCCTCGATCCGTTGCTGCGGCTGCAGCCGGCTGTCCTGCCAGTGCCAGAGGTCGAAGACGGCCTTGTCGGCGAGGGAATCTTGCGGGATAGTATCCAGCGGCGGTGGCGCTACTCCGAACAGTACGGCGCTACCGTCGCGGGTAAAGCTTACGCTGGCCGACAGCGATGGACTCAGCCCTTCCACTCCCTCGGGCCCTACCACCGGCACGGCCGCAGGCTGCCGGACAGTGGCGTAGTAGAGCGTGCCACGTGGCTTGGCGTTCTTGAAATCGTCACGGTTGGACACGAACGCCAGTTGGGTTCCCGAGCGATCGAACGCGAGCTGCCGGTAGTCCCCTTCTCCGCGCATCACAGCAACCACCTCTCCGCTCGCCAGGTTGCGAAGATAAACACCGTCGTTCTCGGGCGTACGCGAGG
>DATMBI010000153.1:0-4530 GCA_035559375.1 Gemmatimonadaceae bacterium
AGAAGCGAACGTGGCGCCTCGCGTCTCGACGCGAGCACCTTCGCTAACATGAGCACTACCGTAAGCTTGGCGAGTTCCGCCGGTTGGCCGAGCCGCACTCCGCCTATGGTGATCCACCCTTTCATGCTGGCTGCCGTACCGGCACCCGTCCCGATGATCAGCGTAGCAACGAGAAGGAGTATCCCTGCCACGTAAGCGGGCACTGTGACCAGGTCCAAGAAACGCACCGAGGTTCGCGTCGCCAGGAAAAACGCTAGTAACGAGACCGCCAGCCAGGCGGACTGACGGCGCCACGCTCCCTGCACGTACTGCATCGGCACGTCTGTCTGGCCAGCCGAGTAGACCATCGCGATGCCGAACCCGGTCAGCAGGAGCGCAATGATCACTAGCGGCCAATCAGCGAAGCTCTTCCTGATCATCCGCCGAGCGTGTTCACTGGCACTATAGCCGGTCGCTTCAAATAGTGTGCAACGATGCGCGACGCCAGCCTGGCGGCGAAATATCCATGCTCACCGAACTCGACAAATACGCCGACGACGATCTCAGGCTTGTCCTTGGGAGCAAATCCCACGAACCAGGCATGGTCTCTACCATGCGGATTCTGCGCAGTACCTGTCTTGCCAGCGATCTCGACACCGCGCACGGCCGCGCTGGCGGCTGTTCCACGCGACGACACTACTCCGAACAGCGCTTCCCGCAATTCAGTGAACTGCTTGCTGTCGAGCGCCAGCACCCTCTCTCGGCGCACCGAGTCGTGCACGATCCTGGGAACAGCGAGATAGCCGTCCGTAGCCAACGCCGTATAGAAGCGAGTCATGTTGATCAAGGTCTGCGCATTCTCACCTTGGCCGATCGCTAGATTGAGGGTCACTGCGTTTGTCCAGCCGCGCGGACCGTATTTGCGATTGAAATAGTCGCTGGCGTCCCGGGGCCAGTCGGGTGCGACTTCACTAGGAAGATCGATGCCGCTTTTTTCCAGAAATCCGAGCGCAATACCGCCGGCGACCAGCCGGGCCAATGTGACCCGCAAACCCAACTGATAAAAATACGTGTCGCACGATTTTTCTATCGCTTCCGCGAGAGTGAGTGCGCCGTGTCCGCGCTTTTCCCAGCAACGGAAGTATCGCGTGCCGAACATGTATCCGCCCCGACATGGAACCGGCATGCGTTCGTCGAGGCTCACGAGCCCCTCTTGCATCGCCACTACAGCCGTGGCGAGCTTGAAGGTGGATGCCGGGGGATATTTTCCCTGGATAGCCTTGTTGTACAGCGGGCGCCGGGGATCGGAGAGTAGTTGCCGATAATAAGCCGCCGGGACTCCTCCCACGAATCTGTTGGGGTCGTACGAGGGAGAGCTGTGCAGCGCCAGTACCTCGCCTGTCGTCGGGTCCATGGCCACAGCAGCACCCTGCAAAGTATCTCCGAACAGCGCCGCTACGAAACGCTGGAGATCCAGGTCGATGTTGGTTCGCAGTGCTGCACCAGGTAGCGGCTCTAGGTCCGGCCTCGCCCCCTGCTCGCGCACTACTCGCCCTCGCGCATCGACCTCCACGAAGCGTGAACCTTCCCGACCCCGCAGTGACAGTTCGTATTGTTTTTCGAGGCCAGCTTTGCCCACTTGTTGACCCGCTCGGTAGCCAGCGTCTCTGAATACGGGTGAACTCAACTCCGCATCGGAGATTTCCCCGATATAACCGACAATTGCAGCAACGGCTGGGCCGTCCGGATAATAGCGGCGAGGAGCCGTCTGAATTACGAGAGACGGGAATTCGGAGCGATGCTCTTCCAGAACCGAGACTTGGTCGAATGTAGCGTTGGACAGCACTACCGCTGGCCGCACAGGATCCTGGCGGTGCCGCCGCACGATCTGCTCGATGTCGCTGCTGTCGAGAGGCACCAGCGCAGCCATCCGCCGCAGCTCGCTACGCAGCGAATCACTGCTGGCGGGGAAAAGCGATACCGTATACCCGGGAATGTTTTCCGCGATGATGTAGCCGTGCCTGTCTAGGATGGGGCCTCGCGGCGCGGGCAGCGGTACCTCCCTAAGGCGGTTCTTCTCCGACTGCATGGCGTAGCGCTGGTAATCGAGCACCTGCGTCCGGAAAAACGCAGCTGCCAGCACGCCCACCACCAGGGACACGAACCCAGCGGCGATCCTACCGCGCTGTTGAATATCGTTCGGGTGAAAGCTCATCCGTCGTCCGACTGCAGCTGCGATCCGAAGAGTGCCGCTAGTACGACTGCGGCGACCGCACTCAGCAAGGCCGTGAGCGGAGTCCAGACTAGTAACTGCGTTGCCGTCGCGGTGAGCCCGTCGCCACCCACCACGAGCAGAACGATGCTGTCATGCACGAGTTTCGCCGCGAAGACTAACCCCCCGTAAACAGCAGGGCTCCGAGCAAAAAACGCCGCCCGGACCCAAGACGCACCGAACCCCACTATCGTAAGGGCCAGAGCACTGGCTCCAAATGAAACCGGCTCCAACGCATCTGCCACCAATCCTGCCGTGAACCCCAGCACCGCTGCGGCACCCGGGCGCAGGCCGATCCCAGCCAATAGCACAGCCAAGAGTAGAAAGTCTATCCCTACCCTACCACCCAGGAATGGCCGCGTGGCATAGTGGAGCACGACCATCGCCAGAAACAAGCCACCCGTCCTGAGGGCGTGCTTCAGCTTCATGACCGCCCGAACGGCAGCCCGTTCCTCCCATTCGACAGGGAATCGACTCGCTGACCTTCGCGTATGTCGTTGGCCGCACCCGGAACCACGGACGTCTTTCCAGCATCGCTAGCGGCTAGCGAATCCCGAGCTCCCCATACAGCCGACAGGTCGTCGGCAGCACGAGGGCGAAGTAACACCATCACACCATCGAGCTGTGCCGGCGTCACCGAGGGCCGGACGAGATATGAGCGCGCCCACCCCTCGTAGCTCTTCAGCTCGGCGATCACAGTCCCGATCGGAACGCCGCGCGGAAAGACGCCGCCCAGCCCCGACGTCCGCAACAGGGTACCAGCGGGAAGTACAGTCCGGTACGGCGCCCCTCGCAACTCCAAGAGATAACGCCCCGCACCACTACCCAAATGCGGCTGCACGATCCCGAAAATGGCACCATCGCCCGCCATTGCACTGGCTCGGAAGTCCGGGTGCGACCAGAGCATCGCCACGCTGGTGCGATCCTCGACGTCCGTGACAACACCCACGATACCTTCGGGCGTAACGACGACGGAACCGCGCGCGACACCGCTCCTGGCACCGACCGTCAGAACCACTGAGTGTCGGTCGCTCACTGCCCCATGTCCCAGTACCTCCGCGGCCACGAACCCCCAGCCTAGTCGGGGCCCCAACCCCAGGAGATGTCGCAAGCGTTCGTTCTCCAGCCGTAGATCTTCCAACTCGAGTACGCGCAGAGTCAGAGAATCGATCGTGGCAGTGGCCCTTCCGTAGGAACGAATTGCGTTCCGCAGCCGTTCCGAATGCCCTTCTAGAGCGACCAACGGTGCCAGCACGCTCCCCCTGAAGCTCGACGCAAGTGAGTGTTGTAAGTGCGTCGGCAACAGCGCAATCAGAAACGCTAAACCGGCACAGATCGCGAAGGCGATAGAGTCAGCACGCGAGCCCGAATTGCCAGGCCGTGCCACGGCGCGTCCTCACCTACTCAGAACGGAGGCGTACCGCTCCTCATCGTCCAAGATCTTGCCTACACCCCTCACGACACAGGTAAGCGGATCCTCGTCCACGTGGATGGGTAGGCCCGTCTCCTGGTGCAGCACCATATCCAGACCACGAATCAGCGCGCCACCACCAGTCATGACTATCCCACGATCTACGATATCGCTAGCGAGCTCTGGCGGCGTGATCTCCAGCGCTCGGCGCACAGCGTCCACAATCTGCTGCACGGGCTCCTGAATTGCCTCTCTGATCTCGGTGGAATGCACCCGAACTGTCTTGGGGATACCGGAAACGAGGTCGCGCCCCTTGACCTCCATCTCCTTCTCTTCTCCCACAGGAGCAGCGGAACCGATAGCGATCTTGATCTGCTCCGCAGTCGGCTCGCCGATCAGCAGATTGTAATTCTTCCGCATGAACTGGACGATGGCCGTATCCAGTTCGTCGCCACCGGTACGAATAGAGGTATCGCTGACTATTCCGCTCAGCGCTATTACCGCTATCTCGGTAGTCCCCCCGCCGATATCGATGACCATGTTCCCAGTAGGCGTTTCGATGGGCAACCCCACCCCGATCGCAGCCGCCATCGGCTCGGCCACCATGAAAACTTCCTTGGCACCTGCGCCTAACGCCGAGTCCCTCACGGCACGCTTCTCGACCTCGGTAATCCCGGACGGAACGCACACGATCACTCGCGGTTTGATCTTGAACACGCGGTTCCGGATGATCAGCTCCAGAAAATAGCGGAGCATCTTCTCGGTCACGTCGAAATCCGCGATCACCCCGTCCTTCATGGGACGGACCGCAATGACGCCGTCGGGCGTCCGCCCTAGCATCCGCTTGGCCTCGAGACCTACCCCCTTC
>DATMBI010000154.1:0-7796 GCA_035559375.1 Gemmatimonadaceae bacterium
CGGGCTGCACGTATCATGGCGCTGTTGCACGTATCGATGTCCGATGCGATGACTGCCGTGTGGCGTGCCAAATACATGTATCGGCGTCCCCCGCCAGCGCTGGTGGACTCGCGAGTGATCCCCGTGGGTGGGCTTTCCGAAGTACCCAGCTATCCGTCCGAGCATGCGGCAGCAGCGGCAGTGGCAGCGGCAATTCTGGCTTACGCCCTGCCCTACGACGATAGCGCTGCCTACCGCCGTTTAGCGCTCGCTGCCGCGGAGTCTCGAGTCGCCGGTGGGATGTCCTACCGAAGCGACGTCGCAGCAGGTTGGGCGTTAGGCACGGCGGTGGCCGAGCGCGCCATCCAGCGCGCCCGGGAGGACGGGTCGCAGCGTGTGTGGAACGGTGGCATCCCGCAGGGGCCGGCGTTCTGGAAACCTACGCCGCCGCGACGTGTGCGTGATCCCTACGACCCTCTTGCAGGCACCTGGAAGACCTGGGTCCTAGGTTCCGGTGCACAATTTCGTCCGCCTCCACCCCCGCTCCTGGACTCGCCCGCCTTCCAAGCGGATCTCCAGGAGCTACGCGCGCTGGGGAGCACCAGGACCCAGCGCCAGGCGGACGTGGCCCGTTATTGGGCGACGGATGCGCCCTCCATGCGCTGGGAGATGATGCTGGAGGAGGAGTTGCGCCTACGCGGGTGGAGCGCCCCCCACGCGGCTAGGGCGCGCGCTTATCTCAGCGTCGCGATGTACGACGCGTTCGTAGCCTGCTGGGATGCAAAATACACCTACTGGCTGGCCCGTCCGATCACGACAGACCCGACCATCTCCACGGTCTTCTCCACACCACCATTTCCGTCGTATCCGTCGGGGCACTCGACGATCTCCGCGGCAGCAGCCTCGGTCATGGGTGAACTGTTCCCCGATCGCAGCAGGCATTATAGGGAAACGGCGCATCAGGCTTCGCTGAGCCGAGTGTGGGGTGGCGTACACTATCGTTTCGACATCGTTGCCGGCGAAGAACTGGGCGAGCGAGTCGGTGCGCTCGTGGTCCAGCACATGCGCCGATCCAGGCCCTAGCCTAAGTCGGCGGTAATGTGAACTTGTATTCGAGAGGTGGTTCCGCTCCGAGTAGGTGGCGTACGAAGTAGTCCCAGCGCTTGCGTATCATGTAGGGTTCGTTCCCGAAGCCATGTCGCCGGTTGGGGAAAACGATCAGATCGAAATCCTTGTTAGCGCGGATCAAAGCGTCGACCAGCAGGAGTGTTCCGTACGGCGGAACGTTGTCGTCCATAGTGCCGTGCGCTAAGAGGAGCTTCCCCTTGAGATTGCCGGCAAGCAGGTGGTTGGCCTGGTTATCGTAGTTCGTGGTGCCGTCCGGATAGCGCTGCAGCAATCCCTGCCACTTCTCGCCCCAATCGTCTTCGTACAGGCGGTTGTCATGGTTCCCAGCCTGCGAGACGGCGACCTTGAAGAAGTCAGGGTAGCGTAGGATAGCACCGGCAGCTGCGTAACCACCGCCGGAGTGTCCATAGATCCCTGCCCTATCCAAATCGATCCAGCGGTAGCGCGCCGCCAACTGCTGCATGGCTGCCACCTGATCCGGGAGACCATTGTCCCCCATGTTCCCGTAGTAAGCTGCATGGAAGGACTTGGAGCGCAGGGGCGTTCCCATTGCATCCACTTGAATCACAACGAAGCCTAGCTCTGCTAGGGCGCGTGTGTCGCCTCGAGCCGGCAGGAACTGTCGCGATCCCACGCTCCCGGTCTGCGGCCCGGGGTACACGTTGTTGATTATGGGGTAACGTCGGGTGGAATCGAAGTTACTCGGTAGGTACATCAAGCCGTAAAGATCTGTCTTCCCGTCGCGCGCCTTCACTGTGAATGGGACAGGAGGCGTCCAGCCCGCAGCCTGCAGTCGCGAAATATCGGCCCGCTCCAGTTCCATGACGACGCGCCCGTTCATGTCGCGAAGTACCGACACAGGCGGAACGTCCGGACGGGAATACGCGTCCACGAAGTAACGGCCAGACGGTGAAAGACTCACTTCGTGGTCCGCATCCTCCGGTGTGAGAAGCACCGGGGTCCCGCCGTCGAGATTCAGCCGGTAGAAATGCCGGTAATAGGGATCTCTCCCCTGCTCGCGCCCCACACCTAGAAACCACAGTGTCCCCGCTCCCTCGTCGCTTCGCAGAACTTGCGTGACGTTCCAGCTGCCGCTGGTAAGCTGGCGCAAGAGTCTGCCAGTACCGAGATCGTACAGGTAGAGGTGGCCCCAGTCGTCACGCTGGGAAAACCAGAGCACTCGACCACGGCGGAAGAAGACCTGCCAGTTGGCGCGCCCGAACCCCGACTCGAAAAAGGTTTCCACCCGCTCCTCTAGGACGTCGCGGACGTCACCTGTCACCGGATCGGCGACGCGCAGGGTAGCCACCTTGTGGTCGCGCGAGCTGGACACGAACGCCAGCTGCGATCCGTCGTCACTCCACGCTACGTCCACCCAGCGCCCGCCGCACACGATGTGGTCGCAAACAGTGGACCGGTGCTGGTCCGGTGGCATCTTGAGTCGCACGACGCGCGGTCCATCCAGATGCACGACGACTCTGTGTATGAGCTGGATGATCGAGTCTTCGGGAAGGGGGTACTTCCAGCGAGTCAGCACCGGGCGTCCGACCCGCGTCTCCACCAAGTACATCTCTCCTACGTGACGCTCGTCCTGCTGATAAGTGGCCAACTTTTTCGAATCTGGCGACCAGAGTACGACCGCACGATTGCTGCGGGTCCAGCCTGCGTTGTCGACGGCATAGCCAAAATGCTCCGACCCGTCGTGCGTGAGTTGTATGTCTTGGCCCGTCGCGAGGTCACGCACCCATAGATTGAACTCGCGGACGAATGCCGCCCAGCGGCCGTCGGGCGACACAGCAGCTCCCGGAGGTAGAGGTGTGGTTGCTTCCGTCACCCTACACCGGGGCTGCGCAACCGTGCACTCCAGCCAGCGACCCGACACCTGAACACGTATGGCTTCCCCGTTGCGTACGAACTCCATGTTCTGGAATGGAAGCCGAAAGGCTTCGTACGTCTGTCCTGTGACCACAGAGAGCGCAGCTGCCATAGCGCTATGATCGAACGCCCTAGTGCGGGTTCTGCGGGCGCCATCCACCATGATGAACTCGAACCCTTCGGGGATGGCGTTGCGGTACCAGAAGCGATCGCCCTCGAGCCAGTTCGGGCGCACGGTACCTCGATAGACCAGGCCGTTCACGTTCGGGCCCAGCAAGCGCTCGGCTCGCGCATAGTCGGCGGCACTTACAGTTGCCCGACCCTGAGCATGGACGGCGGGCGACAGCAGCCACCAAGGTGCGAGACAGAGCAAGGTATACCTGTGCTTCATTACGAAAACCTCCTTTCGACGAACGGCCCAGGACGCCGGAACGACGAGGTATCGATTCCGGAATGCTTATCGGTTGCGCCGGGCGCCGACGATTTGCCCTCGAGCGTACCGCGCATTACGCTCTTGGCGCAAGAGAGATGGTCCGCGTGACCAAGAGAGATGCAGACGGAGGATCGCCATGCGCACCCGGCTCTTCGCTGTCGGAACCGCCATTGCCTCGTTTCTGTGGGCGAGCGTGCCGTTGCTGCAGGCACGAGCGCAGAACAAGCCGACCATAGCCCAGTTCATGAGTCCAGCTTCCCCTCTGGAAATCGTGGCTGCCCGTAAGGCAGACCGCATCGCCTGGATAGCTTACGAGCGAGGCATGCGCAATGTCTACAGCGCGGTAGCACCCAGCTTTCGACCGGTGCGGCTGACCCGTTTTCTCGAGGATGACGGGATAGACCTCACCTCGTTGCGGATCTCGGACGACGGCAGCGTCGTAGTTTTTGTCCGTGGCTCGGCTCCCAATCGTCTCGGTTGGGTCGCGAATCCGACCCACAATCCCGACGGTGCGAGAAGGGAGATCTGGGCAGTACGCACAGCTGGCGGGCCGGCCTGGCGCGTAGCGGAAGGTGGCGCACCGGAGCTCTCGCCAGACGGCCGCTACGTCCTCTATGTGAAGGACGGACAGATCTACCGGGCACCCGTCCGAGCGTCTACAACTACCACCGCGGCAGATCGAGGTGAAAAGCCCTTCATCACTGCCTGGGGTACTAACGGTAGCCCGCGTTGGTCCCCCGACGGGAGATACATCGCGTTCGTCAGTAACCGAGTCAACCACTCGTTCATAGGCGTCTACGATTCCCGCACGCACTCGGTCAAGTACATAGCCCCCAGTGTCGACTTCGACGCTGCGCCTGCATGGTCTCCGGACAGTCGGCGCATAGCTTTCACACGGCGACCGGGTCTCCCCTTCGGGCAGCAGGCACAGCAGGGTAGTGGCAGTATCGGGAACCCTGCTGGCCCAGCTGCCGCAGGCTCGACCGGCATTTGCGCGGGGTCGGGCGGACGTGGCGGCTTCGGTCGTGGGGGCGCTACGCCGGATTCAACCTCCGCAGTGGACAGGCTATTCCCCGGCCTCTGTCGGGCCACCTTCCGCGGTGGCCACACACTCGCGATCATGATCGGGGACGTGGAGAGCGGTACCGCCGAAGAGCTATGGCACAACCAGCCTAACGACCCTGTCTTCACCAACATCACTCGCCTGCTATGGGCCGGCGACAACATCGTATTCCCGCTTTCGCCGCCGAACGACGAGTGGGATCGCTACTGGTCGTTGAACGTCTCCCGGCCAGAGGAGCGCCCGCGCCTACTCACCACGACGGATGGCCTCATCGAAGACGCAACCTCGGTGGCTCTTTCTCCGGACGGTTCGACGTTGTACTACTGCACGAATGCAGGCGACATCGAGCGGCGCCACATCTGGGCCGTCCCTACGAGTGGCGGCGCACCACGCCAGCTTTCGAGTGGCGACGGTGTCGAGACCTACCCGCAGCCGCTGGCATCCGGGCGGGAACTTGCAGTCCTCTATTTCGGCGCCAAGCAACCTGCCTCGGTAGCGCTCCTCTCCACGGGAGGCGGCCCAGCGCGCATTGTCTTCCCCACACTTCCACGCGACTTCCCGACTGAGGCTCATGTGGTGCCGGAGATCGTGATCTTCAAGGCGCCCGACGGTCTAGAGATTCACAATCAACTTTTTCTACCACGCGATATTGCGCCTGGCGAGCGCCGGCCAGCGATGGTCTTCGTCCACGGAGGACCGCAGCGCCAGATGCTGCCGGCATACCACTACATGCAGTTCTATCACTGGGCTTACGCCTTCAACCAGTGGCTTGCCAGTCAAGGCTACGTGGTGCTATCGGTGAATTTCCGCAGCGGCATCGGCTACGGTCGCTCTTTCCGCCAGGCACCGAATACCGGCGGTCGCGGGAACGCCGAGTACCAGGACATTCTAGCAGCCGGGAAGTACCTCCAGAGTCGGCCCGATGTCGATCCGGCCAGAATCGGGATATGGGGCCTGTCATACGGAGGCGTGCTCACGGCTCAGGCGCTAGCGCGCAATTCCGACATTTTCGTGGCGGGTGCGGACCTGGCCGGTGTGCATCTATGGGGTAGCTCGCTGGATACAGCCGCTGTGTCGTACAGATCGTCTGCCATAGCTGCGATGGACACTTGGAAATCGCCAGTGTTCCTCGTACACGGAGACGACGATCGCAATGTCGACTTCGCGCAGACGGTCGGATTGGTCCAGCTCCTGAGAGCCCGCAACGTTTATTACGAGCTGATGGTGATCCCAGACGACCTGCACGAATCGATGCTCCATTCGCGCTGGCTAGACACATGGGAACGAATCGGCAACTTTCTGCACCGCTTCGTCTGGAACAAGGAGCGCCCGCCAGTGACTCGCTAACTAGCTCTGTGACGCACTTCTAGACTCGTAGCAAAACAAACGATTTCCGAGGAATCGATGACTTTCAAATTCGTCCTGTGTTCAGGCGCACTTCTGACACTACCACTTTCCGCAGCCGCTACAGCACAGCAGGCCGCACCGCAGGCATCTGTCACGGCTCAGCCCTCGCCACTGCGACCAGGAAGGGATCCGAAACAGCCTATCGACGAGGACTACACACGCAAGATTCGCGAGTATACCACCGAGCCGTTCTTTCTTTCTCCGCTGGTGGACTACCTTCCCGCTTCCCGAACTGTTCCCACACCCAAAGTAGTGCTCGGCGACATCGCGGGAGCTCCGAACAAGCTTCCGTACTCGCACGAGGTCTACGACTACATGCGCCGACTAGAGCGCTCCACGCCTCGCGTGCGCGTTTTTTCAATCGGTCGTACCGAGGAAGGGCGCGAGATGATCGCAGTTGCTGTAGCTTCGGAGCGCTTGATGGCGAATCTAGAGCGCAATCGCTCCCAGCTCGCCAGGCTCGCCGATCCTAGAACGATCGGGATGGACGACGCCGTAGCCGCTCGGATCGCTGCCACGGCCGCCCCTGTCTATTACATCACCGGCACCATCCATTCGCCGGAGGCCGGCGCACCGACCGCCCTCATGGAACTGGCTTACAGGCTGGCGGTGGACGAGAGTCCGTACATCCGTCAGATACGCGACAACGTAATAACGCTCATCACGCCGATTGTCGAGGTGGACGGTCGCGATCGGCAAGTGGATATCTTCAACTGGCACATGGCTCACCCGGGCCAGACCTGGCCCAATCTGCTGTACTGGGGGAAGTACGTGGCGCACGACAACAATCGCGATGCCATGGCAGTCACGCTCAAGTTGACCGAGAACGTGCTCAACACGTTCGTCGACTGGAAAGCTCAGGTGCTCCACGATCTTCACGAGTCTGTGCCGTACCTCTACGACAATACCATAGGCGACGGTCCCTACAATGCCTGGCTCGATCCGCTCCTCACCAACGAGTGGCACATGATCGGATGGCATAACGTGCAGGAAATGACCCGCCTAGGGATGCCAGGCGTATTCGCCTTCGGCACGTTCGACACGTGGTCTCCTGGGTATCTGATGTTCATCGCTGCGACGCACAACGGCATTTCCCGGTTGTACGAGACCTTCGGTAACGGTGGTAGTGCGGAAACCCTCGAGCGAACCCTCTCGCCGGATCAGACATCTCGAACCTGGTACCGCCAGAACCCGCCTTTACCGCGCGTGCGCTGGTCTTTGCGGAACAACAACAACTACGAGCAGACAGGCCTTCTCATCTCCCTGAATTACTTAGCTCAAAACCGCAAACTCTTTCTCCAGAACTTTTACGAGAAAAGCAAGCGTTCGGTTCTGAAGGCGCGAACGGAAGGTCCGGCCGCCTACGTGTTTTCGGCGTCCGAGCCACGCCGCGGTGCGCAAGCCGAGCTACTGAGGATCCTGCAGAAGCAGCGAGTCGAGATTCACAGGAGCACCGTACCTTTCAGCGTTGCAGTGCGTGTCACTGCGCGTGCGGCTAGACAGGATGGTACGGAAGCGTCGGCAGCCGGCCCGACCGGCGGTACATCGCGAGCGGATACGGCTGGCCGGACGGTGCGTCGCGAATTCCCCGCGGGTAGTTACATAGTGCGAATGGATCAGCCGTATTCACGCATAGCAGATGCCCTCCTCGACTACCAGTACTGGAGTCCGTCGGATCCACAGCGCAACCCGTACGACGACACCGGTTGGACGTTCCCCGAGGGGTTCGCAGTGGAGGCCGTAAGGGTAACTGACACGACCGTTCTGCAGGTGCCGATGGAACTCGTGACCGCTACTATTCGAGCACCAGGCGGTATAACCGGAACCGGCAGCATTTTTCTTATCGCCAACAACGGCGACAATGCCTTAGCCACTCTTCGCTATCGCCTTCGTGATGCAGATATTCGAGCG
>DATMBI010000155.1:0-2467 GCA_035559375.1 Gemmatimonadaceae bacterium
GCGAAGCTCGTCCGCTGCAGCACCTTGTTAGCCAGCGCCTTCACCCCTTAATTTTGGGTAAGAGATTTCAGCCTATTTACCAGGTTAGACCAATCGCCAGTGGGTTCGAAACGGCGATCTCTGCTCGAGCCGTTGTGCCAGAACAAGGTGAACACGTCCGCGCTTAGATTGTCGGCGGTCGCGGCCCACTTGTATCCCTTCCGTTCCGCCAACGTGACGTACGCACAGTAGATTTGAGGGTTGGCAGCGCGAATGAGTTCGAAGGAACGGCGAACCGTCTTGAGTGTGCCCTCACCGAAGGCACCGGAGTTCTTCACCTCCAACGCAGCCAGAACGTCCCCCGGATGGTACACGAGTCCGTAGTCCGGGGTTGCAACCCGATTCGGGATGAGGAGGTCAACTTCGATTGGTACGCTGCTGATGAACACATCTCGCGTCGACACAGTGATACCAAAACTCAGCAAAGCAGAGCGCAGAATTTCAACGGCCACCGACCCGGGGTAAACTTCGAGCACTTGGTCCCAAACGCCTCTTTGGCTTGCTGGACACAAGCAAGAATCCAATGCTCGTCGTACGCCACGGCTTCCCCCAGCGCTGGCTAACGGCCTGCGCTTCACCTGCGCCGTGCAGCGCAGCGAGCGAAGCGGGGGGCTGCAAGCGCATGTTATGCGGCCTTTTGCCTTTGCTACGCAAGACTCACTCAACCGACTCAAATGTAAATCTGAAGCGATACCGACGCAGTTCCACATTCGGAACTGCTCTTACCGCAAATGCAACGCGTGGATGGAAATCACCTGCTACTAAAATACCCCGCACTGCCTTCCCTTGTTGCTTGCTGACAGCTCCCATATAGGCCAAGAGTTGGGTTAAGGCTTCCGGGGCAGCCATTCCTGCCTTCAATTCAATCACAACAATCGTGTCGTTTGCGTCTCTGGCAAGAATATCGACTCGGCCTGCATCGGTAATGTATTCTTTGCCATCATCAACGATCATCAGTCCATCTTCAAGTTGTTGGATATTTGATCGCAAGGCAAGCTGTAGATCGCGCTCAAGTCCAAATGTTGCTTCGGCTGCTTCGATAAGCTCGTCGGTTTCTGCTTCAGAAGTGGGGGTGCTACCATAAGTGCCCATCGTAATATGAGCTTTGATTGCGCTGACCGTTCCAGGAGAAACGCCGACTTTCGCGGCAATCTCTTCACGGCCAAGTTTGCCTTCTTGAAGTAGAGAAATTATCTGGGCTTTCTGGTTTTCAGAAATAGAAACCATCTGCAATGTTCACTTTGTCGCCAGTGGCAGTCTATTTCAAGCTGACACCACTCCGACCATTGGTTATGCCGCATAACGGCACCGAGCTCAGCCGCCCGCCTAGGGCGGGTCGGCTGGAGTGAGATGTTAGGCCGCGACCTCATTGCGGTGCTTGCGGCACGCGTGCAGGCGCAGGGAGCGCTTCGACGAAGGCCCGGATAAGCGCGTTGACTGGCGCCGGCGATTCCCAGCCGGACAGGTGAGCTGTCCCCTCGATAATCTCGAAGCGCGCTCCTGGAATGAGGGCAGCCTCGGCGCGAGCTTCATCGACGGGATAGAGGGGATCGCGGTCGCCGACGAGCACGAGCGTGGGCGCCTGGATGAAGGGTAGCGACGGACCGAGCTGGGGGCGATCGAACATGGCGCTCGCGGCGGATCGCGCGAAGCCGGCGCGCTCGGCGGCGCGCATGGCACGTTGGACCTCCAGGTAGCGGTCCGGGGCAGCGGCACGCGTTTCGGGCGCGACCATGGTTGAAAATATCATGTTAGCCATGCGGCGCGGGCCAAGCGTGGCTAACAGCCAGTGGGTCATACGCAGCTTGAGCCGATTGATACCGGCCCACTCGTGAAACGGGCAGTTCATGAGGACGAGGGCGACGATCCGGTCCGGCTGGGTAATCGCGAGCTGCGTGGCAACCATACCGCCCCACGCGTTGCCGACGACGATGGCACTGGGCGCACGACACGCGTCCATCAACTCACCGAGGGCGACGGCCGTGGCTTCCAGCCTGAATCGAGCAGGCGGCGCAGGCGTCCTACCGTGGCCGGGCGGGTCGACCACCAGCACGCGGTGATCGCGGGCCAACTCTTCGGCCTGCGGGCGGAGCGAGGTGCCGTCGCAGAACAGGCTCGGCCACATCACGACCGGCGAACCTCTGCCCGTCTCGTCTACGTGGAGCGAACCGAGTGATGTAGTTACATTGGGCATGGGTGCAGGAACCTCCTTTGGGTGCGTGTGTCGATAAGTCGGCCTAACTATTAAGTGAACCGCCTAGCCTCTGGGATAGACGGCGCTGTCTATCTCGTTCCAGCTCGTATCGGTTCCTCCCGAAAACATCTGCAATATCCACCACTTGGAGCCCTTGGTCCAGGCCGTTTTGGCCGGGATATCCCGCCGGGCATGGCGGGATATCCAGATATTGGCCCGCAGTCTATCCCAGGA
>DATMBI010000156.1:0-10171 GCA_035559375.1 Gemmatimonadaceae bacterium
CCGCCGTGACTTGGAGGATTCCGTCACGACGGCGGACCACTTGGCCGTGCGCGCCACAGAGCTACGCCAGGCCCTGAGACTCGCGGTAGTCGAATTGGAGCGTCTGGACGCAGAGATCGCGGCCACGGAGCGCACGGCCACCGAGGCGCGGACACGCCTAACCGCGTCGGAAGCCGAGCTGCAGGCAGCACGGGATGCCAAGGCTCAAGCCCAAATAGAGCTGGCCAGGGTCCAGGCTAGGCTCGACGTGCTGAGAGCACAAGAGGTCGCCCTGTCCGGTGAGCAGAGTGCTGCGACAGAGAGGATGCAGCGGCTAGCCAAGGAGTTGCTCGAAATCAGCGAGTCGCGCGCGCAGATCGAAAGGCAATTGAACGCAGCGCGCGCTGAGTTGGCCCGACGCCAGGAGTTGCTGGCCGCTGCTGAAGAACGACTGGCCGCGGCCGAAACGGCGGCCGGCGCCGCTGACGCGCGACTCACCGATGCGGAGCGTGTGCTCGACTCGGCTAGGCAACGGGCCATGGAGCAAGCCAACGAACTGCACCAGGCCGAGCTTCAGCGGAGCGAGGTAGCCAGCAAGTTGGCGGCTATCCGCGAACGACTAGAGGCCGAGTGGCACCGCCGGCTCGAGGACCTCTTGGCCGCGTACCAGCCGGTAGATCTCGACGAGGAAACGCTACGAGCCGAAGCGGCATCGCTACGTGAACAGGTAGATGCACTTGGCGCCGTCAATCCACTAGCGGTGGAAGAGCACGAAGAGGAGCAGCGCAACCTGGAGTTCCTCACTGCACAAAGGCAGGATCTCTACGAGGCGGTGCAATCGCTGCAGCAAGCGATACGCGAGATCGACTCCACCGCGCGCGAGATGTTTCTCGAGACCTTTGGCCGCGTGCGCGACAACTTCCGTCACATCTTCCTGACGTTGTTCGGGGGTGGCGAGTGCGATCTTCGGCTCGAGCGACCCGACGAACCCCTGGAGTGCGACATCGAGATCCATGCCTCACCCCGCGGAAAACGTACACAGCGGATTCATCTTCTATCGAGCGGCGAGCGCGCTTTGGTGGCACTCTCGCTCCTGTTCGGGATCTTTCTAACGAAGCCTAGCCCGTTTTGCCTGCTGGACGAAGTGGATGCGCCGCTGGACGACGCCAACATCGGTCGCTTCGTGCGCATGCTGAACGAGTTCAAACGCAAGACTCAATTCATCGTCATTACGCACAACCCGCGCACGACCACGGACGCAGCCGATGCTGTATACGGAGTGACCATGCAGGAGCCCGGCGTTTCGTCGGTAGTGTCGGTGCGCATGCGTGGGCCGGCGCTCGATACGGTCGCGGACGATGGCGGCTCGGTAGAGCGCACCGTTGCGGTGCGCCCGGTGCCCGACGACGCAGTGGCCAGCCCGCTCTGAACATCTTCTCGGGGGCTCCGTGCGTCTCACTACTGTCGGTACCGGAACCGCAGCACCGCACCCCCGACGCGTACAGAGCGGAACACTAGTCGAATGTGGCACGGCGCTCTTGCTCGTGGACTGCGGCAGCGGTGTGGTGTACCGCATGGCGCAGCTGCAGCTCCCTTGGCAGCAGATTACCCATGTCGCCGTCACGCACTTTCATGCCGATCACACCAACGACCTCCCCGCGCTGATTTACGGCTGGCGCTACGGTCTCCTGCCGCCGCGCAGCCATCCGGTCCAGCTGGTGGGCCCCAGGGGACTGGCGTCCCGGCTAGCCGGTATGCTGCAAGCTTTCGGTTCCGGCTTACTGGAGTCGCCGCCGCCGATCACCGTAGTCGAGCTCGCTCCTGGGGAGGAGTGGCCCCTCGGGGGAGGAGCAGTTCTCGGCGTGTGCAAGGTTCCCCACACCGAGGAAAGTGTGGCATATTCAGTAGCGGCGGGGGGGAGGCGGGTCGTGATCACAGGCGATACCGGCTTCGACGGCACGCTGGGCGAGTGGGCAGGCGATTGCGATCTACTGCTCTGCGAATGCTCACTTCCCGACGAGCTGGCGCTGCCGCTGCACCTTACCCCCAGGCAGTGCGGTTCACTGGCGGCCGTGGCGAAGCCGGGCCTGCTTGCTCTTACACATTTTTATCCGCCCGTGGAGGCAGTCGCTATAGAGGACCAAGTGGCCGAGAGTTTCGACGGCCCGGTGGTGCTCTGTAGCGACGGACAGTCGTTTACGCTAGAGGGTTCCTGATGCTAGTCGTAATGCAGCATGACGCGACACCCGACCAGATAGAAAGGGTGTGCAGCGTTATTCGTGAAATGGGCTACCAAGCCGTGACGCTTCCTGGAGAACAGCGCACGGCGATCGGTCTTGTGGGTAACGACGGCCGGGTGGACGACTCTCGCATCGTCGGCCTGCCAGGGGTACTCCAGGTCATCCACGTCACCAAGCCGTACAAACAGGTCTCGCGCGAGTGGAAACCCGAATCCACAGTGGTCTCGCTCGGTAACGGAGTCGTGGTCGGAGGCTCCGATGTAGTGATTATTGCGGGTCCTTGTTCGGTCGAGTCGGAAGAGCAGATTGTCGCCGCTGCGCGTGCTGTGCGGGCTGCGGGTGGCACTGCGTTGCGCGGAGGTGCCTTCAAACCTCGCTCCTCACCTTACGCTTTCCAGGGACTCGGCAAGAAGGGGCTGGAGCTGCTAGCGCTGGCGCGACGCGAAACGGGACTGCCGGTAGTGACCGAGGCAATGGATGAACGGGGCGCCGAGTTGGTAGCCGAGTACGCCGACTGCATCCAGATCGGTGCCCGGAACATGCAGAACTACTCGCTCCTCAAGGCGGTGGGACGACTCAACAAGCCGGTACTCCTCAAGCGTGGCCTGGCAGCCACAATTACCGATTTGTTGCTCAGCGCCGAATACATTCTTGCGGCAGGTAACCCGCAGGTGATCCTGTGCGAGCGTGGAGTGCGCAGCTTCGACAGCTTGGCGCGCAATATGTTCGATCTCAACGCGATCCCGATCGTCCACAAGCTTTCCCATCTACCTATCATCGCCGATCCCAGCCACGGCACCGGCCTGCGCGACAAGGTGATTCCGATGGCACGGGCAGCGGTCGCCGCTGGTGCTGACGGCATCATGGTGGAAGTGCATCCCAATCCTGATAAGGCGCTCTCCGATGGCGCGCAAAGTCTGTACCCTGAACAGTTCAACAGACTCATGCAGGAGCTACGGCTCATAGCCAGCGCAATCGACCGTGCGATCGCCCCGGTGCCGGGAACGGTGGAACTGGAGGTGAGCTGAAGGTTACCACCGGTAGACGCTCGGACAGCAAGGGTCTGATTGGATGTCACTTCTGCTGATCGCCGCTCTGGCCTTCCAGAGTCCGGCTGACCAAGCCGTGGATGCTGCAGTAGAGGCCTACAGCCGCATAAGGACGGCGCGGGCCACCTTCGAGCAGACGATCACGAACCCACTCACCGGAAGCACCTTGTCTTCCCGCGGAACGTTCGAGCAGCAGCGTCCCAATTTGTTCGCGTTCCGCTTCACCGAGCCGAAGGGCGATGCGATAGTGTCCGACGGGCGCTACATCTGGGTTTACCTCCCCAGCTCTACTCCTGGCCAGGTGCTGCGCGCTCCAGTAGGGCGAGGTCCGGCTGGGTCGCTAGATCTCATCGGAGAGTTTTTCAGCAACCCGCGTGAGCGCTACAGCATCGCTGACGCCGGTGCTGGCGAAGTGGGGGGACGCACTGCACGTGTGGTAAGGCTTACGCCGAAGTCTGGCGAGGCCTCGTTTACGCGCGCTCGTGTTTGGATCGACACCACTACGGGTGCCCTGCTGCAGTTCGAGGCCGAGGAAGTGTCCGGCATTACCAGGCGCGTCCGCATCACGTCCTTCGAAACCAACGCGGCGGTCTCTGCGCAGTCGTTCGTATTCAAGCCCCCGAAGGGGGTTCGGGTCGTGGACAGCGCTGTGTTGCAGGGCCGTGGCTAGCAGACGGTCACTTCACCGCCGCCCTGAATTACTGCGCGCCGTATCAGCAACCGTAGCCCTTTCGAAGAGCTGTTGCTGCGAGCGTACGTCAGACGATAGGCGAGCCGCGAGCTGAATAACGGGATCGTCCCGGATCGAGCGCTGTACCTCCCCTTGCGGACCGAATACGTAGCGCGCTATCTCGCGGGCCAAAAGCCGCGCCACTAGCGACCTCGCTCCCTGTAAAGTAGACCGGTCCACCGCCAGCCCACGAGCACGTGCGGCCCGGAGTAGTTCGTCGAGCATCTCCTGGGTCACCTCGAAATCCGGCGTGCTGACCTCGTTGCGTGCTTTCACTCGGATGGCCACATCCCCCATGGCGTTCCGGAATTCGATCGCCCGCGTTCCCAGTGCCTGTTCCAGGGCCAGCTCTCCCGGTGTCAGCGCTGTATCTCCAGCTATGACGTCCGGCACTATCCCACCGCCGGACGGAAGAGGGCGGCCAGCCGAACTGCGAAGCGTATCCGGACGCGTCTCGGTGTCGTCCAGGCCCGGATCTCCGTTTCCGAGCGGCAACCGGTCGATGGATCTCCCAGAAGGCGTGAACCATCGGCTCGTCGTGAGTTTCACCGCTCCACCCGACTGGAGGGCGAAGACTCCCTGTGCACTCCCTTTGCCGAAGGAGCGGCGACCCACTATCAGCGCACGATCGTGGTCCTGGAGCGCGCCCGCGACGATTTCGGAAGCGCTGGCGCTGCCTTCGTCGATCAACACCGTGACGATCAAATCCGGCCAGCGCTGGGCCGAGGTATCCTGGATCACACGGTTGGCATCGGGTGTGCGCCCGCGCAGCCTAACGATCGTCTTCGCGGAATCCAAGAAGAGATCGGCCACAGCGGTCCCCTGGGTCAGTACACCACCAGGGTTTCCTCTGAGGTCGAGGATCAACGATCGCATCCCTCGCGCCTTCAACGAGTCTATGGCCCGCTGCAATTCGATCTCGGTGGAATCGTTGAAAAAGTTGACGTCCACGTATCCGACGTCGCCACGGAGTAGTCCAGTGCGGGCCACGGCCCGGCGATGCACACCACCGCGGGTCAGTGTGAAAGTCAATCTGCCATCCAAGCCTGGCCGTTCGACGACGAGCCGCACCGTAGTGCCCGGTGGGCCCCGCAGTGCACGAACGGTTTCGTCCACCGTCCATCCGCGCGTACTAGCTCCGTCGATTTCCACGATTCGATCGCCCGTTCTGAGCCCTGCCCGCTCCGCGGGCGAACCCGGATACGGAGCCACGATCAACGGCCACTCGTCGCGCCGCTGAACCTGCGCGCCGATTCCGATGTAGTTGCCGCTGGTTCGCTCAGTAAGCCTCGCTAGACGCTCTGGTGGCAGGTACAGGGTATAAGGATCCCGTAGTTGGCGCAGCATTCCGACAGTCGCTAACTGGAACAGCTGCGACTCGGGTATGGAGTCCACGTAGTCATGGAGCACCCTATCGAAGACGGCGTCGAAGAGGCGGCCGTCCGAGGGCCGGTGCCACTCCACAGACATACCGCGGCTCAGGAGCCAGCCACCGCTAGTGGAAGCGACGGCGATCACCAGTCCTGCAAGCCAGACCCGATAGGCGCGACTACTCATGGTGCCGTCAATGAGACACTCTGGCCGGCCCGAAAGTTCGCGGCCAACGCATCGCTAGCGCGGCTACGATGCGCTCAGCCACTTCGTCTGGCGTTCCCAGCGCGTCCACCCGCACCACCGGACCAGCCTCTGGGTGCTCTTTCTGCCATTCCTCGGCAACGAAGCTCCGGAACGCCTCAGCCACTCGCCGGTGAAAATCGATCCCAGAGCGCTCCATACGATCGGCAAGACCACGGGCGTGGGCACGACGCAGCCCTTCCTCGAGAGGCAGATCCAACAGCAAGGTTACGTCGGGCACCAAACCCTGCGTGGCGAGGCGATTGGCCGCCCGAATGTCGTCGGCTGGTAAACCGCGACCTACGACCTGATAAGCGTAAGTCGAGAGAAAGAACCGATCCGCTAGCACGACCACTTCGTCGCGCAACGCCGGCAAGATCACCTCGGCTACCAGCTGTGCCCGAGATGCCATGAAGAGAAGCGCTTCGGTACGCGCGTCCAGTATCCGACCTGGATCGAGTAGTATCTGGCGCACACTGTCCCCAGTCGAGGTTCCGCCGGGCTCGCGGACCGCGGCTACCGGCGTGCCTCGACTCTCCAGGAACGAGCGAAGTCGCTCGACCTGGGTTGTCTTCCCCGCCCCCTCTATCCCCTCCAAAACCACGAGGAGACCAGCCACCGCTCAGCTTAACGTGATGATCGAGCTGCTGGCCCCAGCCTCGATCCCTTCTTGGATCAGCCGGTTCACATTCCCCAGAAGCTTTTCGAAGCCAGCATGGGCAGCTAGGTAACCTCGATAAACGGGACTCTTGTCCACCTGCGCAACGAGCAGTTCCACTTCCTTGTCCATCTCTGGCGGGAGCGAGCCACCGCTGTCCACTAGTGCGCCAGCCGCGTCCCGCAAGGCATCCAGGCGCTGCAGGGCGCGCATCAGATCGGCGTCCCCGGCCAGCAGATCGCGGGCCCTCCGCAGGGCCTGGTATTCCGGTGATTGGCCTAGTAGTCGGCCCAGTTCCTTGGCTTTTTGATCGAGCATGGTCGCACCTTGACCGTTAGGGTAAGAACAGCGGCTCCGTGAACCGGGCCGTACCTCGGAAAAGCTATCCTGTGGCTACCGTGTCGGCAGCCGCATCAGCAACACCCAGCCGCCGTGCCAAGACGAAGCGGCTCCGTCCGGTAAGGTCGGGCTCGACGCGCACGGCCGTGTAGGCACCGACTTCCTCGACCAGCGCGGCCACTCGACTGGCACGCCGAGAATCGCATTCCAGTGCGAGCAACCCGCCCGGCCGCAAGACCGTCGGAGCTTCGCGTACCAGCTCTGCGGTCACGGCGAGCCCACCACCGGAGCTGAACAGCGCTACCGCTGGCTCCCAATCGCGCACCGAGCGAGGGAGCTCGGACGCCTCCTCCAGCGCAATGTAGGGCGGATTGCTCACGAGCACGTCGACATACGACCCGAGTAGGGGCGCAACACCTGCTCCCCTTCGAAACTCCACAGGCACCCGCAGCGTACGCGCCAGTCGTTCGGCGTTGATCGCCGCGACTGCTAAGGCATCTTCGGAAACGTCAGTCGCCACCACCGCTCGGTAATGCCCTTCGCTCGCCAGCGCCAGAGCTACCGCTCCCGAACCTGTCCCGATGTCAGCCACGATACCACCCGCCCTACCCGTTTCACGCAGCACCAGTTCCACGAGTTGCTCTGTCTCCGGCCGCGGGATCAGGACGCGCTCGTCCACGAAAAGTTCGAGAAACCTGAAGTTGGCCACGCGAGTGGCGTAGGCCAACGGCGCTCCCCTGGCTCGGCGAAGAGCTGCCGTGCGCGAGCGTTCCACCGCATCACTGGTAATCTCGGCCTCGGGATTCAGTATCGGCCAGTACCGTGGGAGGCCGCACACAGCGGTGACGATCTCGCGCGCCTCCACCTCTGCCGGTGAAACGCCAGCGGACCGCAGGAGTTCGCAGACTTCGGCAACCACCCCAGCGATACTCGAGGTCGCGGAGGCGGAACCCACGCTCGCGACCGGCTCAGTAGCTGCGCCACTGCCCAGCGGGGACAACTGGTCTGTGCTCCCTAGCATCAGACTCCACTCGTCTGGCCCGCAGCCAGCTTTTCCTCGGCATCGGCCAATCTCAGGGCTTCGATGAGCTTCCCTATCTCGCCGTCGAGAACGCGAGGAAGTTCGTGCAGCGTGAGGTTGATGCGATGGTCCGTCACCCTACCCTGCGGGAAGTTGTACGTGCGTATCTTGGCCGAGCGATCGCCGGTAGACACCTGGGCGCGGCGCAACCGCGCACGCTCCGCTTCCTGTTCCTGAAGCTTGAGATCGAGTAATCGCGACCGGAGAATTTGCATCGCCTTGATCTTGTTCTGAAGTTGCGAACGCTGGTCCTGTTGCTTTACCTCGATCCCTGTAGGTAGATGTGTGATCCGTACCGCCGAGTCCGTCGTGTTGACACCCTGACCGCCAGGTCCCGACGCACGGAAGACGTCGATGCGCAGATCCTTTTCGTCTATCTCCACGTCCACTTCTTCGGCTTCCGGGAGTACTGCTACCGTAGCAGCCGAAGTATGTATTCGCCCTTGCGACTCGGTAACCGGAACTCTCTGCACACGGTGGACGCCAGATTCCCAGCGCATCTCCCCGTAGGCGCCTTCCCCTTCCACCTTGAAGACGACTTCCTTGATTCCACCCAGCGCCCCCTCGGAGAGGTTGAGAATCTCGATCTTCCAGCCGCGACGTTCGATGTAGCGGCTGTACATGCGGAACAGGTCGGCTGCGAATAGCGCTGCCTCGTCGCCACCTGTGCCGGCCCGGATTTCCATTATGCAGGAGCGCTCGTCGAGCGGATCGCGGGGGATCAGCAGCGGCTTGATCGCTTCCTCGGTCCTAGCGATCGCCTCTTCGAGCCGCAGCACTTCGGCGCGCGCCTCGGCTGCTAGCTCCGGGTCGGGCGACTCCAACAGCTCCAGCGCCTGGGCTAGCTCGTTGTCGTACTTGCTCAGCCTGGCACCCAGTTCCACCACCTGGCTGAGCCGCTGATGCTCGCGCCCCAGTGCGGCCAGGCGCGCCGAGTCTCCCTCGCTCGCGGCCTGGGCCAGCTCGCGCTCGACCTCAGCCGCTCGGGCCGTCAGCTCAGCAAGTCGTTCGCGAAGGCTCAGCTCTTTTTCCCGGCGTACTTCTGGCGGAACCGCTCGACGCGTCCCGCCGTATCCACTAGCTTCTGCTTGCCCGTGAAGAACGGATGGCAGGCGGAACAGATGTCCAGGTGCAGCTCGCCGATGGTGGAGCGAGTCTGCCAGCTATTACCGCAGGCACACCTCACGGTGGCCGTTGCGTATTCAGGATGAATCCCCGGCTTCATACGAGAGCCTCGGTAGCGATGTCGTAGCCATGAAGTATAACGTGTTCTATCCGCAGCGTTCAACCACTCCGCCTGTGCTCTCGTGGACGCCGACCTGTGACCCGGCTCACGCGCCTACAGGTCCAAAGCGAACTAGATTGTAACTCCGGCTTCGCGGCGCACATGTGCTTCGTGACCGCAAGCCGACTGCGGCGTCTCAAAGTGGGGGTGCAAAGGCTGCTCTACCCTCGTTGTTGCTGCGCTTGGTTCGCTTTAGCCTCAGGCCGTGCCCATGGAATCCATCGCGTTCCTCCGTACCGTACCGCTCTTCGCAAAACTCGACGAAGCCGAGTTGGCGAGATTCGCCGAAGCCACTCGCGAAAAGTTCTATCCTAAGGGGAGCGTTATCGTCTTCGAAGACGACCCGGGCGACTCCTTGTTTGTCGTTCGTAGCGGCAGGGTCAAAGTAGTCCTTATCGGAGAGGACGGACGGGAAGTGATACTGGGGGTCCTGAGCGTCGGTGAACACTTTGGCGAGCTGTCGCTCATCGACGACCAACCTCGCTCGGCCCACGTCATCGCCATGGAAGACACAGCCCTCGTGGTGCTGCGCCGCGAAGATTTCCGCAGGCGCGTCGAGGAGAACCCTCACATTGCCTGGTCGCTGCTCACCGAGCTGGCGCGCCGCTTGCGCGAAGCGGATTCCAAGATCCGAGGGCTGGCGCTGCTGGACGTCCCCGGAAGAGTGGCCAAGCTGCTCCTAGACTTCGCGCCGGCTTCCCCCGGCCAACCGATCGAGAAGCCACTGACCCACCAAACGATAGCTCACATGATCGGCGCTAGCAGAGAAACTGTCTCGCGCACGATTCGAGACTTCCAGAATCGCGGCTATATCCGCGTGGAGCGACGCCGCATCGCAGTCGCCAACCGTGCAGCGCTCAAGGAGTTAGCACAGGCACGGCCATGAGCCTGTTGCCGCACTCCGACTGCAGGCGCGGCAGCACCCGCTAGGCCGCCATGCAACTCCGTTTCTGGGGCACACGGGGGTCCTGTCCGGCTCCGGGGCCGGGCACGGTTCGCTACGGTGGTAACACGACGTGCGTCGAATTGCGAACGGACGACGACGGGCTCGTGATACTGGACGCGGGTACTGGGATACGCGAGTTGGGCCATGCCCTCGCCACTCGATCGAGCGGCACGATCTCGGGTGACCTCATTTTCAGTCACGCACACTGGGATCATATCCAAGGCTTGCCGTTCTTCACACCGGCTTTTCA
>DATMBI010000157.1:0-14385 GCA_035559375.1 Gemmatimonadaceae bacterium
TATGCACACGCCTCTCTCCTCCATGTCAGCCAACACGTCTACGAGAGGCAGCTCGATATCGGTGAAGAGTGGCAGTAGCCCTTGCGACTCCAGCTGTGGCAGGAGCGCTTCTCTGAGCTGCAGCACTAGGTCACTGTTCTCGCAGGCGTAGGCGGTGGCCAGTTCGACCGGCACCTGATCGAAGCCGATCTGTCGGCGTCCCTTTCCTACGAGCGACTCGTAGCTAGTCTTGGTCCGCTCCAGAAACTCGAGCGCCAAGAGGTCCAGTGCGTGGGAGCGCCTTCCGGGATCGAGTACGTAGCTGGCCAGCATGCTGTCGAACTCTATGCCTGACAGAGTCACACCGTGACGTCGCAGCACGAGCAGTCCGAACTTGGCGTCGTGGAGGGCCTTGGTTAGCGCTGGCTTTTCGAGCAGCTCCTTCAGTGGTTTCAGCCGTTCGCTGGCCAACGAAGGCAGATCGGCTCGGGCCGGTGCATCCGAGCTGCTGACGAGCTCTGGCTGGTGGCTGTCTGGTTCGTCTCCGTGCAGGAAGGGGAAGTAGTAGGCCTCACCGGGAGCGATAGCGATGGCCAGTCCCACGAGGCGAGAGCGCAATGGATCGGTTGGTGAGGGTGCTCCTGGCTCGGCCACGGTTTCGACATCGAGAGCGAGGTGTTCCGCTTGTCTAGCCCTTTCTAGTACTGCGTCCAGGATGGCCTCGTTCACTGTCCGGTAGTGGCCGCGCGGCGCCGCCTGGCCCCCTATCCCTGCCTCGTCCAGGCGTCGGAGTAACGACGTGAATTCCAGCTCCAGGAAGAGGCGGCGCAGCTGCGCAGCGTCCGGCTCCCGGACGCGCCAGGCCTCGAGGTCGAGTTCCACTGGTACGTCCGTATGTATCGTCACCAGTTGCTTGGAAAGGCGTGCCCGATCGGCGTGTGCTAACAGAGCCTCCCGCACACGCTTGTTAGGCATTTCGCTCGCGTGGGCCAGTATCGCTTCCAGGTCGCCGAATCGGGTCACGAGTTCGCGGGCCGTCTTTTCTCCTATTCCGGGTACTCCGGGTACGTTGTCCGACGTGTCGCCAACCAGAGCGAAGAAATCCGTGACTCTCTCCGGGGGAACTCCGAAGCGCTGAGTCGCGTCTTCGATTGCGATCCACTGTTCTTCGATGCCAGCTGGCCCGCCGCGCCCCGGATTGAGCAGCCAGATACCGGGCCTGACGAGCTGTTGGAAATCTTTGTCCCCGGAAACGATGGCGACGTTGACGCCCCGCTCTACTGCTTGCACCGCTAGCGTCCCGATCACGTCGTCGGCTTCGTAGCCCGGCACCGTTACCAATGGAATGCGGTAAGCTTCTAGCAGTTGTTCGATTCGTTCGATGCCGGTATCGAAATCGGCCTGCAGCTCGGCACCGAGTTTCTCTCGCGTGGCTTTGTACTCGGAGTAGACCTCGTGGCGAAACGACATTCCGGAGTCGTGTACCCACGCGATGTAGTCGGGGCGGTAGCGCTCCAGCAGCCGCTGCAGGAAATTGACGACGCCCCAAGCAGCCGAGGTGTTCTCGCCGCGCGAGGTGGTCAGGGGCCGCGACAGGAGAGCGAAGAAAGCCCGATACACCAACGCGTACCCGTCGACGAGGAAGAGCACCGGGTGAGGAGGAGCGCCGGTCTCGCCGCTCGCCACGATATTGTTAGCCTCGGAAGGTTGTGTGCCGCGTTGATTCGAGCCTGTCTCACCGTCACGGGGCTTTTGTGGTGCGCGCATGGTGTCTCAGATTATCGACCTCAGCTCCGCCCGCACCAGCGTTCGGCAGCCTAGGTGAGGGCAAAAAAGATCGCCCGCCGGCTCGAGCCAGCGGGCGGTCGCTCGGGCCAGAGGGCCGGGCAAGCGACTCAGAGTCTCACGACATTGGTGGCGTGCAGACCCTTGGCACCGGTTTGGATTTCGAACTCCACCAGTTGCCCTTCCTGTAGGGTCTTGAAACCTTCCATCTGGATTTCCGAAAAGTGTACGAAGACGTCCGCGCCGCCTTCCTGTTCAATGAAGCCGTAACCCTTAGCGTCATTGAACCACTTTACCTTCCCTCTGGCCATGCTGAGCTGCCTCCTGCAGGGTGAAACAATCCGGCATCCGGTGATGCCAGGCAATCCGCCACGGATTGCGGCACCCTATATATGAACGCTAGCCGAGGCTGTCAAGGGAAAAGCTTGCCGCATAACGCGATACACGGCTTCGTGCTCAGCGATCAACCCACTAGAAGTCGCCGCACGACGCTCTCGAAATCCGCTTCGGAAGCCAGCGTCAGGCGCCAGCGGCCGAAGCCGGTCTGATCGACGAACACTAGTTGCAACCTGTGCTGGCGGTACTCCCAGATCTGGGTCCGGCCGCGCTGTCCCACCTCTGCAAAGGACGGCTCGTAGCGCTGGTCAGGCTCGCCTAACGCCACCGCCACCCTTCCTCGGTCCGTGAGCCAGCCCGGAATCCCCTCTTCACGATAACGGGCATTGGCCTGTGCGATACGTGCGAAGTACTGGAGGAGCGCTTCGTGCTGCGGGGTTTGGGGAACGGGGTCGGTTTCGCGGAGGAATGCGGCCCAAAGTGCGGCACGTTGCTCGCCTTTGGCTTCCCGCATCTTCTGGAGGCGTTCGGGGGTGGCAAAATAGCGGAGGTAGTCGAGCATCTCCGGGAACGACGCTACGGGCAAGTCCTCGCCGAAGGCCACGAACAGCGGAACCCGCAACGTGTCCTGACCACCCAGGCGTGCCACCCCTAGCGTCATGACGCCCACACCGAGCTGACCGACGGGTACGCCGAAGGTGCCGCTGAACAGGTCACGGCGGCGTGGAAGCGAGACAGTATCGCTCCACACAACACCTTCACTCCCTTCACTCTCGACCGTTATCGCAACCGGAAACTCGGCGCCCTCGCCATAAGCTTCCACGTAAAACTGAAGCAGTGAATCGCGCCCGAAGATAGCCGTCGAGCGAGGGCTCGCGAGGAACCTCGGAGTGGAGTCTAGCTGCGCCCGCGGCGTGGCCTCGTAATAGGCGACGGGCGAGGAAAGAGACCCGATGCCGAAGCGTGGCACACCCACGGTGGCCTCGACCGCACTGCCTTTGGCAGCTGCCTCGTCGCGTACCGTCAAGCGGAACTCGTAGGTACCTGGCGCCAGGTTCAGCAGTTGCCGAAAGAGTACGCTCTCGTCCTCGCGCGTCGTCTCCCGGAAGGCGAGCACTCGCACAGTCTCCGCGGCGCGAATCTCTCGGACCAAGTCGCCACCACGCCGGATCTCCAGGTTCACGTGGTAGGTGGCCCTGAAGCGGTCACCCTCGCGCACGAAGCGGAGGAAGCGATTGGCCAGGGAAACAGTAAGCACCACTGTTGCCGAGTCGAAGCGTGGCCCGGCGAAGAACGCCAAGGAACCCACGAACGGTGTATCGCCCGCATCTGCCAGCAGACCCATCCTCCGATAGAGCGACACGGCGTCAGGCTGGACAGGCGCGCGCCGCGGCGAGCTGGCGTTTGGCCCTATGGCGCCGGCGCTAGGCGGCGGCGCCGGCCGGGAGGCGCAGGCAACGACGCTCAAGCCAAGAGCCAGGGCCCGAAAGTGCCTTAATAAACTCATGAACAACCTCGCGGATGGGTCGCGGCGCATCGTTATTCAAAATAGGCGCCACACAACGGTACAGCACTTGCTTGCAGTGGTTCCATTAAGCCATTAGGTTCGCGGCCGTGCCCAAGGAGAACCTCGTCGGCCGCTGCATCGCCGGCTACCGTCTGGTGGAGCTGGTGGGCGAAGGTGGGACCTCCGTGGTTTACAAGGCCGAGCATCCCGAACACGGTACGGTCGCCTTCAAGGTTCTTCGCGAAAAACTGCGACAGGACAGGACTGCGCTGGCGCGCTTCACACGCGAAGCCAACTTCGGCAAGCGGGTCCAGCATCCCAACGTAATCCGCACGATCGAGACGGGACAGCACGACGGGATCCCCTACCTCGTGATCGAGTGGGCTGAGGGAGAGCTGCTGGAGAAGTACGCCAAGCGAAGGGCGCCCCTTCCGCCAGAGGAAGTAGCGGAGATCGTGATGCAGATCGCCGAAGCTGTGGCGGCCACGCATCAGGCAGGGGTCATTCATCGCGACTTGAAGCCTGACAACGCGATGTACGACCCAGCTACTCGGACCATCAAGCTCCTCGATTTCGGGATCGCGGCAGCTACGGACACGTCTCCGGAAGAGCGGCTCACGCGGGCTGGCTATTTCGTAGGTACCCTCATGTACGTCGCCCCCGAAGCACTTTCGGGGGAAATGGTCACCCCGGCTGCAGACCAGTATAGCCTTGCCACGATCGCGTACTTCTTGCTGACTGGGGCCATGCCGTACACTGCGAAATCGCCGCGCGAAATGTTTACTCAGCTCCTCTCTCATCCGCCTACGCCCCTAAACAAGGCGCGGCCTGGATTGGACCTCGGGCCGCGCGCGGAACAAGTGGTCATGCGTGGGCTGGCCCGCGAGCCGTCGCAGCGCTACCCCGACGTGGTGACTTTTGCGAGAGAGCTGCGCTCTGCGCTCACTGCGCCAGCACACGATCGGGATACTGGGCGAGAGGGGCTTGCAGCCCGGGTACGTGCCTGGCTGAGGCGCGGCAGGAGTTGATGCCGGAGAACATATGTGGTCCGAGCTCGAAGACCGTGCCGCACAGCAAGAACTCGTCCGCCTCTTGGCACGCCACTCGCTCAGCAAGGGCGACTTCAAGCTGGCCTCGGGTCGCACTTCGACGTATTACGTAGATGCTCGCCTAACGACGATGCGTCCCGAGGGACTGGCCCTCATCGGGCCGCTCGCCTTGTCGGCTTTGCGCGCTCGCGGCTGGCAGCCAGACGCGGTGGGCGGCCTCACACTCGGTGCGGACCCGGTGGCCTACGCCATCGCGTACGCTAGCGCGACGCGCCCGCCACCTGTGCGCGCCTTCACGGTGCGCAAGGAACCCAAGGATCACGGTGCCGGAAAGCTCATAGAAGGGCCGTTCGCGGCCGGTGACAGGGTGGTGGTGGTGGAAGATGTGATCACGAGCGGCGGCTCGGCACTCCGGGCCATAAGAGCAGTCACTGCCGCCGGTGGCCAGGTATTGGGGGTGTTGGCAGTGGTCGATCGCGAGGAGGGCGGCCGGCAGGCGCTAGAAGCAGAAGGCTTCGGAGTGATCGCGCTAGTGCAGGTCGGAGAGATCCTCGACACCGCCAAGGACGGAGCGCCCGAGAATACGACGCCATCCTAGAAATAGAGGCCTAGTGGATCGAAGCAGCGCAGCGTGTGCAGGTGCGGTAGTACCAGCTCGTCGCGAAAATGCTGGAGCATTCCCTCGCCGTCGTAGCGTTCGCGAAAGCTACGCGTTCCCATGCCGAGTATGCGTTTGACGTGACGGCCGAACGCCTGAGGTGAGGAGTAATCCAGCTCGTTCGCCGCGGCGGCGACCGAGATACCCGGGTTTTCGAGCAGCCGCGCGGCACAGACCAATCGTGCTAGCGTAAGGTAGCGTTTCGGTGGCGGAAGGTTAGCCCGCACAAAGCGACTGATGAGAGTTGTCGGGACAACCCCCAGCCGGTTTGCCAGAACACGCACGGTGCGAACTCGCGCCCCGTCGGCGAAGAGTAGCTGGAAGAAGCGCCTGCATCCCTCAGGAGCATGGCCAATGTCAGCGTCTATGCGCGCCAGGGCCACCTGATGGATTTCAGACGCCTGGTCCTGCAGCAAAACCGAGCGCAGGTGCTGCCACCCTCGGGGCTCGCGCACGTCCACGAGAGTCCTCACCCCGCAGCGGCCCAGCACCAGCACGGCTTGCGCTGTCTGAGGCGAAAGATTGGAGAGAAGGGCCACAGCCGGAATGCGCGGAAATTCGCGCACCACGCGCGCCAGCCTAGGCAGCTGCTCCGGGTGATAGCGTGCGGTCGAAACGATGACCGCTGCTGCGCGGCGTTCCCTCAGGTCGCGAAGTGCGTCGTCGATACTGTCGCGGTGGCAAGCGCGATAGATCCCGTCGCCAGCTGCGTCGACGCGGAGCCGCTCTTCGGGCGTGAGGAGAGTCGTGACTTGTGGCACTCGACTGAGGGACATGGATACTCCTTAGTTGACCGCAGGACGTGAGCTCGCCGTCCAGGTGTAGGGGGAGGATCGCGCAGCGACGTCACCGCGATGTCAAGGTTCCTCTGCCCGAGCCAATGGAACGCGACTATATTTCGTCTATGGCATTGCGGCCGGGCAGTCGCGGGTGCGGCCTCTTTGGTGCGCGCCCGAGGAAAGTCCGGGCTCCATGGGCAAGGCGCCAGGTAACACCTGGGCACGGCTGACGCCGTGACGGACAGTGCCACAGAAAACAGACCGCCCGATCCAGTGGGATCGGGTAAGGGTGAAAAGGTGGGGTAAGAGCCCACCGCGCCTACCGGCAACGGTGGCGGCACGGTAAACCCCGCCGGAGCAAGACCAAATAGGCGGCGAGGAGATGCCCACTCCGACAAAGACGCCGCGGGTAGGTCGCTAGAGAACGAGGGAGACCTCGTTCCCAGAGAAATGACTGCACCGGGAGCGTAAGCTTCCGGGACAGAACCCGGCTTACAGGCCGCGATGCCACATCGCGCTGGCTCGCCTCGCGCTGGCCAGGGCGATGTCGTTTCGGCCTGGTAGTAGGTGGCTCAGTCTACGAGCCTGAGGGGCATGATAAGGCAGAAATAGCGGCCCGGACCGTTCCAGTTTTCTGGCATCACCATAGCCGCACGCTCTGGCGTTTTGAAGGTCATGCGGATTTCGTCCGTGGGCATGTAGCGCAGGATCTCGAGCAGGTACGAGCTGTTGAAGCCGATCTCGAGTGGGTCGCCTCTGTAGTCCACCGCGATCTCGTCCTGCCCTTCGCCGACATCGGGCGTCTGGACTGTGAAGCGAAGAATGGCCTTGTTGAACGATAGTTTGACGCGATGCGTTTGGTCGGACGCCACGACCGCCATGCGCCGCAGTGCGCTCGTGAACGCGGCGCGGTCTAGAATCGCTTCCCGGTCGTTGTCACGTGGAATGACTTGGTCGTAGTTGGGGTAGGGGCCCTCTATGAGTCGCGTGGAGACACTGGCTAGCGGGCTGCGGAACGCCAGGTAGGTCTCGCCGCGCCCGATTTCCACCTCTTCCTCCGGCGGGAACACTCTGCGCACGAAGTCCAGCGCACGCGGTGGAACGATAAAGCTGCCAGAGATCGAGTTGGCACCCTCACCGCTTGCAACTTCCATCAGCGCCAACCGGTGGCCGTTGGTCGCCACCATACGCATGTGCTCCGGCTTCACTTCCCACAACACGCCATTGAGGATGGGGCGGCTTTCCTCGGTAGATACAGCAAACGAACTTCGGGCTATTAGTTCGTGCAGGGTTGCTGCCCTGACGCGCCAGCCAGCTCCGTAGTCCACCGGCGGCAGCGCTGGGAACTCGTCACGCGGCATACCGAGGAGTTTGAACTCCGTCTTTCCGCACTTCAGCGTCACGCGTTGCTCCGAGAGAGCCGCTATCTGAACGGGAGCTGGTGCGAGTTCGCGGACGATCTCACTCAGCCGCTTGGCAGGTACCGTGGCTGCGCCGTTAGACTCCACTTCGGCCGGTACACTGACCGAGACTGCGACGTCGAGGTCCGTTCCCGAGAGCCGCACACTTCCGTCGCGTGCTTCGACGAGGATGTTCGCAAGTACCGGAAGCGTAGTCTTGGTCGGGACCGCCGCGGCAACGCTCGCCAGCGCTTCTTGCAGCTTTTCCCTAGCTATGGTGAAACGCATGAGCCAGTGAGCTCCAAACAGAGTTCAGGTGGAATTCAGCACAGTGTTCTTTCTCTGATCTCGGTAAAAGAAACAAGAAAGACAGCTACAGTAATGATGTGGAGATGTTGGGGACTCCGGAACTAGCTACCATAGCCAGGCAACTGAAGTACTGCGAGCTGAAGGCGTTCCGCGAACTGCTGGTCGGCATTTCTCAGGTAGCGTGCGCGTTCGAGGCTGTGGAGAACTGTCGAATGATCGCGTCCGCCGAACGCATTTCCAATTTCGGCGAGATGCGCGTTGAGAAGTTCTCTGGAAAGTAGCATAGCAGCCTGACGTGGGATGGCCACCTGCCGAGCGCGGCTCTTCGAAACTAAAGCGCTGGGTGAGACGCCCCAAGCCTTGGCCACCGCAGCCTGAATGGCAGGGATTGAGACCGCCGGCGCGGTCGCGGCTCCGTTCTTGCCGTCGGCGCGGATCTTGTCGCGCAGCGCCTCGGTCGCCAACTCCAGAGTGACCGGCTGCTGGCGTAGCGAAGCGTATGCGAGCAGCTTGATTATACATCCCTCCAGCTCTCGAACGCTCGACTTTACGTGCTCCGCAATCAGGTGGAGTACTTCCTCTGGAACGGTGTTCTCGAGGTGGTCGAGCTGCGCCTTCTTGCGCAGGATGGCCACGCGGTGCTCGTAGTCCGGCAGCTCGATGTCAGCGACCATGCCCCACTGGAAGCGACTCACCAGCCGGGCCTCGACACCAGGGATTTCAGCCGGGGGCCGATCGCTTGTCAACACGATCTGCCGGCCCGCCTCGTAGAGCGCATTGAAAGTGTGGAAAAACTCTTCTTGTGTGGCCTCCTTTCCTTTGAGGAAGTGCACGTCATCGATGAGGAGAAGGTCCAATTCCCGGAAGCGGCGCCTGAACTCATGCGTGAGTCGGCTCTGAATGGCGCTGACGTATTCGTTCGTGAACTGTTCTGCGCCGAGGTAGGCGGCGCGAACTTCCGGTCTCCTCTGCAGAATGGCGTGCGCGATAGCCTGCATGAGGTGGGTCTTGCCGATCCCCGTAACCCCGTACACGAAGAGCGGATTGTACACGCGGCCAGGCGACTCCGCGACCGCGAGCGCGGCGGCAGCAGCCAGTTCGTTCGACTTACCGATGACGAAGTTCTCGAAGGTGTAGCGACTGCTCAATGCCGGTCGCGGCGCCGCGGCAACAGTCGGCTGCGCCGTCTCTGGCGTGACGCTGGGTTGATAGCGCACGAACAGATCCATTTGCTGGCGCTGCTGGGACTCCGCATCGACGATGAACTCCACCGTACACGGATGCCCTAGCGCAACAGGGGCGAGACTCGAGAGAAGCGGCGCGTGCTTCGACTCGTTCCAGTCCGCGGCGAACTGGTCTGGTGCCGCGACCACGAGGCGATCACCTCGGAACTCCACTGGCCGCGCTGGCTCTAGCCATGTGCGGAAAGTGTGCTCCGGGATTTCGCGCCGCGCGCAATCGAGAATTCGGTTCCAGGCTTCGTCGGGCGCGAGATCCATGTGCGTCAGTGAACCTTGAGGGGCGGCGAAGGTATTGGCGCCCTGTCGAAAAGTCAACGTACAAAGATGCTCCTCGCATAAGACGTTGACACGCTTTCGGTAAGAGCGCTAGGTTTCGCCGCGCACAAGTTGCAACAGGCCATCGTATCACAAATTTCGAAAGATGGGTAAGCCCACATACCGACCGCGCAACACGAGGCGCGCTCGTACCCATGGTTTCCGCGCCCGCATGGCGACCCGTTGGGGACGGGCAGTGCTAAGTCGCCGCCGCAAGAAGGGCCGCAGGCGGCTCACGGTCAAGCTGCCGTCGAAGTACGCGGGAGCCTAGGGAAAGACGCCGCTACCGGCGGACTCAGCGGTTGACGCGTGAGGCGCAGCTCAGCGAGGTACGGCGCCGCGGCCGGTCGGTCCGCACCAGGTATTTGACGATCCACGCACTTGCTAACGACGCAGGGGTCTGGCGCGTCGGGCTCGTGGTCCCGCGGCTCGGTCACACGGCCGTGGAACGCAATACCCTGAAGCGCAGATTGCGCGAGATAGCGCGCCTAGAACTCCTATCGCTCCCAGGAGGTTACGACGTAGTGATTCGCGCGAGCGGTCCTGCATATTCACTAGACTACTGGGGCTTGCGAGAAGCTGTGCTGAGCGCTTTGGAACGGTTGTCACTGCGTTAGCGTGTCGTGATGCAATCGCTGCTCATAGGGTTAGTGCGTGTCTACCAGCTCTTCCTGGGGCCTCTTTTGCCGGCCGCGTGTAGGTACCACCCTACCTGTTCCGCCTACGCTATCGAGGCGCTGCAGCGCTACGGGGCAAGGCGCGGGCTTTGGCTCGCTTTGCGCCGCATTGCGCGCTGCCATCCGTTTCGAGCCGGCGGATATGACCCTGTTCCCTGACGCGTAGGAGAGGAAGCCCCAGTGGATCGGAGAATGCTCCTTGCGATAGTGCTAGTGCTGGCGGTCATCTTTTTGACTCCGCTGCTTTTTCCGCCGCCGCCCGTTGCACCGCCGGACACCGCTGTAACCACCACGCCTGCCGAGTCCGCCGTGCAGCGCGCCGAGCCGGCGCTGGGAGCGACTCCTCCCGCGGCGCCCGCGCCGACAGAAGCACCGTCGGCGAGCGTAGAATCCGTTTGGGTCGCCGACACGCTGGCCCGATTTCGATTCCTCAACATCGGGGCCGTGCTCGATGAAGTCGAGCTACGGAGCTATCGCGCGTTGGGGAAACGCGAAGGAAACGTCGTTCTGCGCGCGGGCTCGGCGCCGCTGCTTAGGTTCGAAGTGCTGGCCGATGGCGATACGCTCGGTTTTCACCGCACTCCGTTCCACTTAGTAAGGCGCGATAACTCGGGGAAAACTACTCTGCTGAGCTACGTCGGTGCGGTCGGGGGAGACACGCTCTCGCTCGACTTCGGCGTAGTGGCTGACAGCTACATGGTTCACGTCGATGGAAGGCTGAGCGGTGCCAGGGTAAGCACTGCCCGCACACTCTTTCTTTTGGCCGAGTTTGCACCGACGCTGGAGTCCCACGAGGCTGACACGCTCGACGACCAACGGCACCTGGCTTTCGCGGTCGAGCCCGATAAGCGTGATGCACGGGCCATTGGCTTCGGAAGCCTCGAGCCCGGTGAAAGGGAAGTCGTGCCGGGGCCGCACAAGTGGGTGGCACTCAAATCGAAGTATTTCATTGTCGGACTTCTGTCGCGCCCAGAGGGCTCTCCGATTGCGGAGTTCTCGGTGCAGGGGCTACCCAGGCTTGGCAGGCTTGCCACCCAAGCGCGCGGCGTGGCTGTGGTCCAGCCCGAGCGAGGTCGCTTTGCTCTCGACGTGTACGCAGGGCCGCAGCAATGGCGCAGGTTGCAGGCCGTAGGCCGTGACTTCGTGAACTCGAACCCCTACGGGGGTTTCCTCCAGCCGATCGTACAGCCGTTCGCGGTACTGGTGATGCGCATCCTGCTATGGATGCACGAGGTGCTCCGGCTGGGGTACGGGTGGGTGCTCGTCGTATTCGGTGTCGCAGTGCGTCTCGTGCTGTGGCCTTTGAACCAGCGAGCGATGCGAACCAGCATCAAGATGCAACGCATACAACCTGAGCTCGCGGAACTCCAGAAGCGCTACAAGAACGACCCGCAAAAGCTGCAAGCGGAGATGATGCGGCTCTACAAGGAGCACGGGATGAGCCCCTTCAGCATGTTCTCAGGATGCCTCCCGCTCCTTCTCCCTATGCCTGTACTCATCGCGCTCTTCTTCGTATTCCAGAGCACGATAGAGTTCCGCGGCGTCTCCTTCCTCTGGCTAGCCGACATCTCTCAAAAGGATCCGTACTATATCCTCCCGATCCTCATGGGGGCCTCTATGTACGTGCTCTCCTGGATCGGTAGCCGAAACACGCCGCCCAATCCGCAGACGAAGGTCATGATGTACGTCTTCCCTGCGATGATGACATTCTTGCTGGCGAACTTGGCTTCGGGCCTGAACCTTTACTACACGGTGCAAAACCTCGCCGCCCTCCCGCAGCAGTGGCTTATAGCGAACGAGCGCGCGCGGGCGGCACGGGACAAGAAGTAGCTCGCAGCCGGAGCGGCAGTGACGGAAAGCGCTGCGGTCGCCGCACTCGCTGGCGACACCATAGTTGCTATTGCTACCCCGCGTGGACGAGGAGCGATAGCTGTCGTGCGCGTGTCGGGGCCGTCTGCCCACGCACTAGGAAGGCGCGTGGTGCAGCCGTGGCCTGCCGTCCCTCGCCGGGTGACCCTAGCCGCCGTTCGCGATCCGGAAACGGGCACTCTCGTCGATCGAACCCTGGTCACCCTGTTCGAGGGCCCGCACTCCTATACGGGGGAAGACATGCTCGAAATATCGGGCCATGGTGGCGACCTCTCGCCGGCGGCGATCGCGGCGCTCTTTGTACGTCTCGGTGCCCGTACTGCACAGCCGGGAGAGTTCACTAGGCGAGCGGTGCTGAATGGCAAATTGGATCTAGCCCAAGCGGAAGCGCTTCTGGAGATCGTAGACGCGCGAACCGAGGCCGCGCGGCGCGCCGCTCTTTACCAAGCCGAGGGCGGTCTATCGCAGCGGATCGCGCAGCTGCGCGAACGAATTCTGGGAATCGAAGCGCTGCTTGCCTACGACATCGACTTCCCGGAAGAGGACGACGGGCCCCTGCCGCGCGAACGTATTGCCGAGGCGCTCGATAGCACACGGTCTTCCATAGCGCAACTCTTGGCCACAGCGCATGCCGGCGAGATCATAAGGCAGGGGGCGCTGGTGGTCATCGCCGGACCGCCCAACGTCGGTAAGTCGTCGCTTTTCAACGCGCTGCTAGGCTACCAGCGCGCCATCGTGAGTGAAACGCCGGGCACTACGCGTGACGCGATCGAGGTTCTACTGGAGGTCGATCGCTGGCCCCTGCGCCTAGTGGATACCGCAGGAATCCGAGAAGCGGGGGACACTATCGAGCGCGAAGGGATCGAAGTGAGCCGGCGCTACATGGCCGCCGCGGACCTGGTGCTAGCCTGCGACGACGACGCCGAACGCTTGGCGGCTACCAGTACTACCATAGGAGCTCTCACGCCGGCTCCAGTGCTAGCGGTGCGAACGAAGGCTGACCTGGCTGATCCTGCCACCGGCGCCAGACGGGCACGCGCAGCCGTGGCCGTTAGCGCGCACAGTGGTGAGGGGCTCGCCCAGCTGCTGGCAGCTATCGAGAAAAGCATCCACGCCCGCCTGGGTCCGCTGGAATCGGACGCACCGATTCTAGTGAGAGAGCGGCACCGGCGTGCTCTTCAAGAAGCTGCGGCGGAGTTGTCGGCTTTCGAGGAGGCGTGGGTCCGGGGCGAGCCCCCCGTAGCGATCGCTGCCGTGCACATTCGCGCGGCCGCAGGTGCGCTCGAGTCCATCATCGGGGGATTGGATGTCGAAGATGTCCTCGATCGGGTCTTCGCCTCGTTCTGCATCGGAAAGTGAGCCGGAACCGCTAGGCGGAAATTGCCGCCGCGCCAGCAACCCCCATGATCTCCTCCGCGCTGGCGCGTACGGCCCACGCTGCACCGTGTACTTCCAGGGCAGGTTGCACGAGTCGCGACCCGATGAAGTATCCGGCCCGCTCCGGTATCACTACACGATCCACAGTTCGAGCATCGTCCGTCGTCCCACTCGAAAGAAAGCGCAGACGCAGCCCCAGTGCACTGCGCTCGAATTCTTCGAGCATCGCTCGCCTGATCAACGGCTCGAGTTCGCGCACCTTCGAAAACTGTCGACGCGAATAGCCATAGTACTCCCAGGCTGCGTGCCCCGGTCGCACCAACCGCGCGACCTCCACGGCCAGGCCCTCGTTTATCGTGAGCTCTGCGAGGGTGCAGCGCGTTCCCGTTTCCCAATACGAGTAGAAACCGCCGGCACTCTCGACGAAGTCCTTGATCTCGCTGCGGCTCGACGGTGAGGTGTAACGCACGGCGTGAGCGATCTCGTGCGCTAGCCAGAGCGGGATGAGTTCTGGATCCAGCGCTAGTCCTTGCGTCTCCGGGTTGGCGACGCCGGTGAAGTGTTCTAAGCACACGAACGCGATACCGCGGCCGTCTACCACTAGCTCACCCGCGTTGGCCGCGCCGACTCCAACCATCAGGACGACATCCACGTCCACGTCGGCCTCGAGCAATGCCTTCGTCCCCTCCTCCGCCTGGCGCGCCAAAGCCACAACATCGGTGCGCTCCAACATCGCCATGAGGTCCGAACGATCCGCGCTGACGGTGGCGCGCACCACTTCTTCGAAGTGCGGTCCTTCGGGTTCGACCACGTAATTGTGCCAGTACGCGGCCAGCGTAGGACGGTGCGCTTCGTAATAGCGATAGTACGCGGCAACCCGATCGGAACTGGCGAGGACTGCGAAGAAGTCGGGCAGAAGGTTGATGAGCATCAACGAGTAGTTCGCAGGGTTGCCAGCCTCAGCAAAAAGCGCGCGAGAAATTACCCGTACACACTAGGGCAGACAAGAGCGCCCCTCTACGCTGTCATTGTGCGCTAACGCGTTCCAAAAAGGCGATCGCCAGCGTCGCCCAGTCCGGGCAGGATGTATCCGCGCTCGTCGAG
>DATMBI010000158.1:0-6157 GCA_035559375.1 Gemmatimonadaceae bacterium
GAAGCGTCGCGGATCGCTCAAGGTGCGTCAACTCAGCCCCGATCCGAAGCACACGGCCACGGTCCAACCGCCGCACCGCCTGCAGTCCGAGCGTGTACGCCTGTGAGTGCTCCGGCTCGAGCAGGAAGTCCCTCAGGTCCCAGTTGTGGTCATTGCGCGCCCACTCGGCGTAGGCCTCGAAGCCACTCCCGGGCGGCGCCCAGCGCATGAACAGCGCGGCCAACTGGTCCCGGTCGTCATCGCCGGTGGGGTTGGACGAGTCAGCCTGGGATACCTTAGTGATTCCCTGGAAAACTAGGGCGTAGTCGCCGAGGCTCAGACCACCGGGCGGCACGTACAAGTGGAACACACGAGCCGCACCGATCCAGAGTCCCGGAAACAGGTCCGGCGCCAAGGTCCACGCCATGCCCGTGAAAAACCGTGCGCTGTCCGTTGGGATCGAGTCCGACCACCGCGAATCCCTGGGCCGTCCCCACAGCCACTGCACTTCCAACCGCCCGATCCCGACATCAATTGGTCGCGCGGTGGACAGGGAGACGTGGGGGAAACCGGGCGCCTGATTCGAAATGATAATCGCGTTGTGGCGTCCGGGACCCCACCACAGGTTCGTCGTGCCGGCGCTCACGCGCAGCGCTCTCCAGCTGACGGCCGCATACGAATGGCCCGGGTCTAGCCTGGCCAACGCGTCAGGCCCGAACCGCTGGGGAAGGTCAATCCAGCCACCTGTTCTGTTACGCGGGTGCCAGGGATTGGCGTACTCAGTACGCCCCGCCTGACTCACATCGCGAAGAGCGAACGACCGGTTCTGGGCCCAGACCAGTGTAGGCAGCGCTGCGAGCTCGAGTCCTCGGCGGCGAAACGTGAACCCAGCATCCAGTGCCGCAGTGAGTCCCCTGCCCTGCCAGACCGCCCCGTCGTTCGCCACAACTGGGAAGCCGCTGTTATGGAACACACGGAGCCGCAGCGGCGTCAGGCACGTCACGGCGCACGCCGTGCGCAGGGACAAGTCGCCGGGCGGCACTGGAGCGATCCGCAGGGGACGCAACAGGAACGAAGTGACGCGTTCTGAATCAAGCAGCGAGGAGAGGCGGAGCAGGTCCTCCCCGGCGATCCCAACTGGAAGCAGCTGTGCCCAGGACTTCCCGGCACTGATCGTGGCAGCCAGGCACAGCAACAGGAGCGTCCGCATGCCCCAATCTAGCTTGGGTTGGGGAAAGGACAGCGAGAGAGGCCCTCAGGCGCCGCCGGTGGAACGGCGCTCCCGCTCGCGCGAGTCCACTTGCACAGGCGCGCGGGCACGGCGTTCAGCTGAAAGCAGCCGCGCACCACGCTGGCCATCGAAGAACGGCTCCACGAGCCGTAGCGCCGCGGAATCGGAGCCCTGGGCCAGCACGTCCTCCCAGTGCGGCAGCTGATCGAGGATATCACACTGAACCCCGTGGGTGCGGCAGACCACCTTGACCCGCGCCACCGACGTGGGAACGGTGGTCTCGTCGCGGTCCATCAGTTCCTCGTGCAGCCGCTCGCCCGGCCTGAGGCCTGTGAACACGATCCTGCCGGAGTGGCGACCGACACCCCACAGATCGAGCAGGTTGGCGGCGAGATCCCGGATCCGCACCGGCTCGCCCATGTCGAGCATCACGACGTGTCCACGACTCTCCGGCAAAAGGCTCGCCTGAAGGATGAGTTGGCTGGCTTCCGGGATCGTCATGAAGTAGCGCGTGGCGTCTGGATGAGTAACCGTAAGGGGCTTGCCCGCCTCCACCTGGCGGCGGAAGATCGGGATCACGCTTCCCGCACTGCCCAGGACGTTTCCGAACCGAACGGCGCAGTAGCCCGTCTGCGGGAACCGCTCCTGCAAGGCGAGCACGACCTGCTCGGCCACCCGCTTGGTGGCGCCCATGACGTTTACGGGGCGCACGGCCTTGTCGGTGCTGACCAGTACGAACTTCTCCACGCCCGAGCGGCCGGCCGCTTCAGCCAGGCGCCAGGTGCCGATGACGTTGTTACGAATCGCCTCGCGCGGATTGGCTTCCATCATCGGCACGTGCTTGTAGGCGGCGGCATGGAATACCCGAGAGGGCCTATACTCGCGGAACACCTTGCCGAGAACCGCGACGTCGGTGACATCGCCTACCACTGGGACCAGCCGCAGGCCCGAGTGGCGCTCTTGGAGGTCGAGTTCCAGATAAAACAGCTCGGTCTCGGCCTGATCGAGCAGCACGAGCGTGCCTGGCCCATGCAGGGCCACCTGGCGTGCCAACTCGGAGCCGATCGAGCCCGCGGCGCCGGTGATCAAGACCGATTGACCAGCCAGATCCGATGCAAGCTCGGGCAGCGTCAGGTGCACCGGTTCCCTGCCCAGGATGTCCTCGATGCGCACATCCCGGAGCTGTCGCAGGCTCACGCTGCCGCCGAGCACCTCGGCGATTCCCGGCAGCACCTTGAACGGCACGCCGCAGCGCTCGCACTGCTCCACGATCCGTCGCAACTCCGCGGGAGATGCCGACGGTACCGCGATGAAGATCTCCTCTGCGCCGTAATCCCGCACCACACGCGGCAGATCGCTGACGGTGCCCACCACACGCGCATTCTGGATCCGCAGGCCCTGGCGGGTGGGCTCATCGTCCACGAACCCGACCGGGCGCAACTTGGTGTGGCGCAGCATCTCTCGGGCCAGCATGTTGCCTGCCTCGCCGGCACCTACGATCATCACGCTGCGCTGCGCTGGACCTTCGTCCCTGAGTTGCCGGACCATTTCGAACGCGGTCCGATATGCGACCCACATCCCGGCTGTGAGCAGCGCGGTCAGCATCCCCTCGAGCACAATAACCGAGCGGGGCACCGGGGGTTCGAAATGCAGGCCGCGGGCGAACAGCCAGAACACCGCCGTTCCGAGCGTGGTCGCCCCGACCAGCCGCAGCACGTCCTGCACCGACACGAACCGCCAGCGTCCGGTGCTGAAGCCAAACAGGAGGGCGAAGCTCAGTCGGATCGGCAGCAGGTAGCCCAGCGTGACGAGGAAGACCCGACCGTACTCGCGCGGCCAGTGGAAATCGAACCGGATCTGATAGGCCAGCGCGTATCCCGCCGCAGCCATCACAAGATACGCCGAATGCGCCACGAGGCGGCGCGAGCGGTACGCGGCAAGGTACGCGCGGCCGCCATATGACTCGATCCAGTTAGGTAGTGCCAAAGATTGCTCCAGGGACGACGAACAAAGCGACGGCCAAAATAGACCATTTGGCGCCCCGCTGGTAGGGTACAAATCGTGCGCGGAGCGTGATGCTGGTCACAGGACAGACCCAGGGTGGGATTGCCGCGTCACTCGGGTCGAGCCGAATCCGGACCAACTTTGACTCAGCGCAGCATCCGCGCGATCTTCACTACCTGCTTTCTTTCACTTGCGCGAAATCCGCGGAAGGACCAACTTTACCGCATGAAGTACTTTACGCTTTCTGGCCGTGTCGTTGCCTGCCTGATTGCGACCGTGGCCATTGCTCCTGGTGTATTCGCCCAAGTACCGGCCCCAGGCACGCCCGCTCAGGCCATTCAGCAGACCATTGGAGCCCGAGGGCTCCAAGCACTGGTACGGAGCCGTCTGTCGGCCTCAGGCATGACGCCGGCAGCCGTAAGACAACGGCTGGCGCAGCTTGGCTACGATCCGACGACCCTGGACCCGTATCTGGATTCGACGGCCGCTGAGCCGCCGGAGCCGACGGCGCAGACGCTAGCCGTCGCGCGCTCGCTTGGGGTGTTGCAGGCTCCCTCCACAGAGCCCGGCCAGCCCGCGCCCACCACTCCGGCCGTTACCCCGCCGGCGCTACCAGCGCCCACTCGGGAGGAGAGAGAAGAGCGCCTACGCGTGTTCGGCCTCAGCGTCTTCGCGCGAGCCACGACGCAGTTCCAGCCTGTGACCACGGGGCCCGTGCCGAGCACTTACGTCATAGGCCCGGGCGACGAGCTGGTGCTGATCATCACGGGAGACGTCGAGCTGTCGTACACGCTGCCTGTGACTCGCGAGGGCTTCATCGTGATTCCGCAGGTGGGCCAGATCTGGGTGAACGGGCTCACGCTGGAGCGGGTGCGCAACCAGTTGTTTTCGCACCTGGGCCGCGTCTATTCGGGTGTGCGGCGTGGTCCGGGCGCAACCACGCGGTTCGACGTCTCGCTGGGCCGTCTCAGGACCAATCAGGTTTTCGTTACGGGCGAAGTAGCGCAGCCGGGGACGTACCTGATCAGCCCGGTGTCATCGGTGCTCAACGCCCTGTACTTCGCCGGCGGGCCCACCGCCAACGGCAGCTTCCGCAACATCCAGATCGTGCGCGGCGGCCGGGTTGTGTACCGCGTTGATCTGTACGACTACCTGCTGCAGGGCAACAATCTTGACAGCGTGCGCATAGAGCCAGGCGATGTCATCTACGCGCCTATTCACGGCGACCATGTCTCGATCCGGGGCGAGGTCAATCGGCCGGCGATCTACGAGCTCAAGCCGGGGGAGACCCTGTACCAGTTGATCCGCCACGCCGGCGGAGTAACAACTCCCGCCCACCTGAGGCGGGCGAGGATCACGCGAATTCTGCCGCCCGGGGAGCGGCGCGAGCCGGGAGTTGATCGTGTCGTGATCGACGCCGACGTTGCGGAGGTTCTCGCCGACAGCACCCGCGGACCCGCGCTTCAGCCCGGCGATGACGTCCAGATCTTCGCCGTCCGGACAGAGGTTCGGAACACGGTGACGCTGTCGGGCCAGGTTTGGCACTCGGGCACCTACGGCTTCAGGCAGGGAATGCGGGTCTGGGACCTCATCAGGCTTGGGCAGGGCCTACAACCTGACGCCTACCTGACCCGAGCTCAGATTGTGAGGCTCGACCAGGTCAGGAACACTCTGAGTATTGTCCCCGTGTCGCTCGACACTACCCCAAGCGGCCAACCTGTGGAGAACCCGGAGCTCACGGAGTTCGACGAGCTGACGGTCTTTTCCGTGCAGCAGTTCGAACGGCCCCATGTTATCGAGGTTCGGGGGGCCGTGAGGAGGCCCGGCACGTTTGAGAGATATCCGGGCATGCTGCTGCGTGACGCCATTCTGCGCGCAGGCGGTTTGGACCCGTTCACTTACGTTGATCGCGCCTTCATATCGCGCCTGCAACCCGACTCGACCCGGACCAACATCGCCGTCCAGCTGCTCGTGGACAGCCTCGGCGCCGTGCGCAACGATGATACGCTCCAGGATTTCGACATCGTGAGTGTATATGCACTGGCCCGCTACACCGACACGTTTCCGGTGACGATCTCGGGGGAGGTTCGCGATCCGCGGACCGAGGCGTTTCAGGAGGGCATGACGCTCCGGGACCTGATAGTCCGGGCGGGCGGCCTCAGGCCCACGGCGGACCTTACGGTCGAAATCGCGCGCCTGGCGGAGCCGCGCGAGCGACCCGGTGGTCGCATTGCCCAGCTGATACGAATCCGTATCGATTCGAGCTATATCATCCCGGCCGCGGCCGCCCGTTTCTACCTGGGGGATCCCGATTCGCTCCGCGCACCGGTTGCGGATGCAGCTCGCGAGTTCGTGCTCCGGCCCTTCGATCACGTGACAGTTAGGCGTATTCCGGAGTTCGAGCTGCCGCGGGTGGTCACCGTGCTAGGCGAGGTTCGCTACCCGGGTCGTTACGCACTGCAGACTCGCGAGGACCGATTGAGCGACCTCATCGTCGGTCGCGCTGGCGGACTGTTGCCAACCGCTTATGCGGAGGGAGCACGGCTATATCGGAACGGAAGCCTGGTGGATGTGAACGTTCCGAACGCGCTGCGCCGTACGCGGAGTCGCGACAACGTTATCCTATTGCCGGGCGATTCGCTGGTGGTGCCCGAGTACAATCCAGTGGTGGTTGTGGAAGGAGCAGTGCTTACGCCGTCCACCGTGCTGTATAGGCCCGGAGAAAACGCCGAATACTACATCGAAGCCGCGGGTGGGTACCTCCAGAATGCAGACCGGGGGCGGGTCGCGGTGAGGCAGGCCAACGGTCACGGCGAGGTCAAGCGGCGCGTCCTGTTCTTCTTCCACGACGTACCGGAGCCGCGTCCGGGAAGCACAGTGATCGTGCCCGCCCAGCCGGCAGACCGGCAGCGCACCGACTGGGAATCGGTGCTCGGGGGGCTT
>DATMBI010000159.1:0-2180 GCA_035559375.1 Gemmatimonadaceae bacterium
CGGGACGCCGCGGCTCTTCGATCGCCTGTTAGCCAAGATGGGGCTGCGCTTCACCTACGTCGACACCCGCGATCCTGACCGCATCGAGGACGCTATGGAGCCGGCGACGCGAGCCGTAATCGTCGAAACGCCCACGAATCCGCTGATGCGACTCACGGACTTGGCCGCAGCCGCCGAGATAGCTCACCGACACGGCGCGCTGCTGATCGTGGACAATACCTTCGCCACGCCGATCTTCCAGCGTCCCTTGGACCTCGGGGCAGACATCGTTTTCCACTCCACGACGAAGTATCTCAACGGTCACAGCGACATGGTGGGCGGGCTAGCAGTCGTGCGCGACGACGTGCTGGCCGAGCGACTTCATTTCATAGCGAATGCAGCCGGTGCCGTACCAGGCCCGCTCGATTCTTGGTTAGTGCTGCGCGGCACCAAGACACTGCACCTCAGGATGGCGGCTCACGATGCCAATGGACGAGCAGTAGCCGAATGGCTGGCAGCGCGAGTGGGCGCCGAGAACGTTTATTATCCTGGTCTTCCCACCCACCCGCAGCACGAGCTGGCGCGGCGCCAAATGCGGGGATTCGGGGGTATGCTGTCGGTCGACCTTGGGACGAGAGAGCGAGCCGCCGCGGTGATCGAGCGGTTGCGCGTCTTCACTTTGGCGGAGTCGTTAGGCGGCGTCGAAAGCTTGGTATGCCATCCCGCGTCCATGACACACGCTTCAGTACCGCCCGAGCGGCGCCGAGCACTGGGGATCGGAGAGGGGCTGATCCGCTTTTCTGTGGGCGTGGAGGACGTGAACGACCTGCTGCACGATCTCGAACGGGCATTCGTAGGCGCTCAGCACAGGTAGCGCCAGCGAGGAATCATGGAACGCAAGATACTGAGCGGCATTTCCTCTACGACTTGGGAACACCCTGCCGACCGGGCAGCGCTCAACACGCTGCGTGCCATTCCTGGCTTCGATCAGGTGGTACGCAAGATCGCCGGCTTCTTCGGAGAAAAAGGGGTGCGCCAACTCTTCCTAGCCAACGCGGTACGGGTAGGTCCGCGGCAGCGGCCGCGGCTCTGGGCGCTGTACGGGGAGGTGCGAGAAACACTCGACTGGCCCGAGGTTCCCGAGCTGTACGTAACCCAGACACCGCTAGCGAACGCGGCGGCCGTCGGCTTCGAACGGCCTTTCATCGTGCTCAACTCCGGCATGCTGGCGCTCTTGGACCGCGAGGAACAGCGCGATGTACTAGGCCACGAGCTGGGACACATCATGAGCGGTCATACCACTTACACGACCATCGCGATTGTCGTGATGACCGTGGGTGTGCAAGCACTACCCTTTTTGGCAGGTGTGGCGATTCTGCCGTTCCAACTGGCATTGATGGAGTGGTACAGGAAGGCCGAGCTGTCTGCAGATCGGGCCGGCTTGCTGGCTACGCAGGACCCACAGGTCTCCTGGCGCACCTTCCTCAAGCTCGCGGGTGGTCCTGCGGGTGACGACGAGATTTCGGTGGAAGCCTTTCTGGAGCAGGCTAGTGCTTACGAGCGAGAGGGGGACGTGGCAGACAAGGTCTGGCAAGTATTGAACACTGCTTTCCGGAGCCATCCCTTCGGCACAGTTCGAGCAGCGGAGCTCGCGCGTTGGCTGGACTCGGGCGAATACGATCGAATACTGCGCGGCGAGTACCGCAGGCGCGGGGAGGAGGGAGGTGCACCGTTGGAGGACGACGTCTCCGCGGCGGCCCAGTATTACAAGGATCAGGCGAAGAGCGCGCTCGACACTATAGCGAGTGTGATCGAGCGGGCGAGAGCTGCCTTCGCTGAAGCTACCCGCAGCTCGGGTAACCAGAGCGGGGGTGACAGCGAGAAGTGAGGGTACTCGTTGTCGGCAGCGGCGCCCGAGAGCACGCCATAGTCTGGAAGCTCGGCCGGGACGACCCACAACTGGAGCTGCATGCTGCGCCCGGAAACCCGGGGATTGCCGAGGGCGCAGAGTGTCATTCCGTCACCGCCACCGATATTTCTGGGCTCGTCGCGCTGGCTCGACGTTTGGATCCCGATCTCGTGGTTGTCGGACCAGAGGCGCCGCTAGCTGCTGGTATCGGCGACGCGTTGCGGGACGCAGGGATCGCTGTTTTCGGCCCTTCGGCGGCGGCCGCACGAATCGAGGCTTCCAAACGCTTCGC
>DATMBI010000160.1:0-10135 GCA_035559375.1 Gemmatimonadaceae bacterium
ACCGGTGCGCTTCGCCGACGTAGTCTCTACTGCGCTGGGCCAGATCTGGGCCAACAAGCTGCGATCGTTTTTCACGCTGCTCGGAATCATCGTTTCGGTGACCTTCCTGGTGGCGGTAGTGGCGATCATCCAGGGGCTGAACGCCTACGTGCGCGAGAATGTGGCTGGAGCCATCATCGGGGCCAATGCGTTCCAGATTCGGCGCACTCCCATCAACATCGGCCGGCTGAACGACGAGGAATGGCGCCGTGCCCAACGCCGTCCGAGGATCACTGCGCGCGATGCCGAGGCGGTAAGAGCGGCGATACCGGAGGCCGTCGCCATCAGCCTGCAATCGGGATGGCCTACCCCACAAACCGACGTGGTCTGGCTCGATCGGACTCTAGCCGATGTCCCCATATTCGGTGTCACCGCATCGTATCAGATCGTGCAGGATTACAGGATCGCCGCGGGACGGCCTCTGACGGATCTGGACGTGGCAGAACGGAGGCCCGTCGTCGTCGTCGGTGCGCAAGTCGCCGAAGAGCTCTTCGGTGGCACAGACCCGATCGGGCGTGACGTACGGATTCTCGGGGAGCGCTTTACAGTGGTGGGCGTCAACCAGCGCAAGGGGCGAGTACTAGGGCAATCGTTCGACGCCTTCGTCTTGATGCCCATCACCCGGTTCGAAATGCTCTACGGCAGACGTCTCACGACCACGATATCGGTCAAGATGCGCGAGGCATCCGAAGTAGGGCCAGCCATGCAGCGTGCCGAAGAGGCACTTCGGATCGCTCGCCGCCTGCGGCCGGGTCAGGAGAACAACTTTTCCATCGAAACATCCGACGCTCTCGTCAATTTCTGGAAGACCCTTACACGCGTCCTCTTCGCCGTCGTGCCAGCGATGGTGTCCATCGGAATCGTCGTGGGGGGTATCGTGATCATGAACGTGATGCTCATGGGAGTAGCCGAGCGCACCCACGAAATAGGCATCCGCAAGGCAGTGGGAGCTCGCAGAATCGACATCGAGAGGCAGTTCCTTTGCGAAGCCGTGGCGTTAGCCACGGCGGGTGGAATACTAGGCGTTCTGTGGGGTTGGGGCTTGGCGGAGCTAGTGGCGACGGTTACACCGCTTCCAGCACGGGTCACGGCATGGTCTATCGCCATCGCGGTTGCGTTAGGCACTTCTGTGGGCATCGTTTTCGGAGTGTATCCGGCGCGGCGCGCGGCTGCGCTGGATCCTGTGGCAGCACTGCGCCCTGACTGAGCCATGAATCTGCTGGACCGCATGCGCGAAAACGTGTGGATGGCATGGGACAGCCTGGCGGCCAGTAAGCTGCGCGCCTTCCTCACCGTGCTAGGTGTCGTCATCGGGATCAGCACCGTAATGGCGATGGCCACGATCGTGAACGGCATCCAGCAGCAAATCGTACGGACCATCGAGCTGGCTGGCCCCACCACTTTCTACGTCATGAAGGTCTTCTCTCAGACGCCGCTCAATCCGGACGCTCTTCCCAAGTGGGTGCGTGTCCGTCCCGATCTCAGTGAGGCAGAAGCCCAGCGCATCGCAGCACTACCGGAAATACTCTACGCTTCTCTCTGGGGCCAGACTCTCGCCCGGCTGGAGTACGCGGGCGAGCGTTCGCAGCCTACCACCGTGAACGGCGCCGACGACAGGTTTACCGAGATCATGGGCGGCGAACTCGTGGCGGGCCGCTGGTTCACACGGGCTGAGCTGCGTGCCGGGGCGAACGTGGTAGTGCTGGACGAATCGCACGCTAGGCGCCTCTTTGGCTTGCAAAATCCACTGGGGCGTACGATCCGAGTAGGTGGTCGTCCGGCCGAGGTGATCGGCCTCTACAGGCCGGCGGAGAACATCTTCACGCCACCAGGTGCAGATAACGGCGCGATCGTGCCGTTCCGTATGCTGAACACCCAGTTCGACCTCGATCGCACCAATGCACTGTTCATTCCAGTGAAACCGCGGCCGGGGATCGGAGTCGAGCAGGCGCAAGAAGCGGTAACCGTAGCGCTACGTGAAATGCGCCGTCTCCGGGCCGGCGAAAAGAACAACTTCGATCTGATCACTCAGGACCAGATCATGCAGCTCTTCAGCAACCTCACAGGCACCTTCTTTCTGGTCATGGTCGCCCTCAGCTCCGTGGCGCTCCTGGTGGGCGGGATCGGAGTGATGGCGATAATGACAGTGTCGGTCACTAGTCGCACGCGCGAAATAGGAATTCGCAAGGCTGTGGGTGCCACGCGACTGGATATCTTGCTCCAGTTCCTGACGGAGGCGGCTACGCTCACAGGAGTGGGTGGCGTACTGGGAATCATGGCTGGCCTAGCACTGGGACGCCTGCTCAGCAGCGCTATCGCCGTGCAAGCGCCGACCCCGATCCCGCACACGGTTGCAGCGGTGGTGGTGTCGATCGGGATCGGGATAGTGTTCGGATTAGTACCGGCGCGTAGGGCAGCCAGGCTCGATCCGGTGGAGGCGCTTCGCTACGAGTGAGGCGATACGCCTTGCCAGACGATTCTCGGGACGCTCTATTCGCGACCAGTCCAACCGATGGAAGGCAATGCCGAGATTGGATCTACTGGCGATTTTTCCGCACCCGGACGATGCAGAACTGACCTGCGGAGGCACGCTTTGCAAAGCCGCGCGCCGAGGTTACGCAGTCGGGATACTAGATCTTGCGCGTGGCGAGATGGCTTCCCGCGGTACGCCCGAGGAGCGCGCTCTCGAGGCGCAGCGTGCTGCTGCCCTTCTCGGGGTCTCGTACCGCGACGTGCTCGGGCTTCCTGACAGCCAAATTACTAACACTCCAGAAACGAGGCAGCAACTGGCAAGCGCCATCAGGGCCCTACGCCCCAAAGTGGTAATCACCACTGCCCCTTTCCCGTTCGGTCGCCATCCGGACCATCGCACGACGGCCGAACTGGTGCGAGACGCCGCCTTTTTGGCGGGGCTGCGGCGCCTCACGGCTGAGGGCGAGCCGCATCGTCCTCACAAGATCCTGCACGCAATAGCCTACAGGGAAGATTACCTGAAACCGACTTTCGTCGTGGACATCAGCGACGAGTTGGAGCGGAAGCTGGAAGCGATCGCTGCCTACCGCTCCCAGTTCGAAGGCGTCGTTCAGGCGGGGGAAGTTTATCCTAACGGTGAACCGCTACTTGAGATCGTCAGGCACCAGGCTGCTCATTATGGCTCTCTGATACGAAGGCGCTACGGTGAACCTTTCCACACGACCGAGACCATGCTCGTCGAAGACGTAGTTACCCTGGACGTGGCCACGTTCTGATGAATTCCGATCGGCACGACGACACGAGCGCCCTCACCTATGGCCGTTATCTGGCCGTGGACGCACTCCTGAGCTTACAGCAACCACGGTCGTACCCAGAACATCCGGACGAATTGTTGTTCATCGTCGTCCATCAGGCCAGCGAGCTATGGTTCAAGGTCATCCTTCGCGAGTTGGAGCGGCTCGTCGACGACCTGCTCGCAGGCAGCGCAGTGGGAGCGCTGGTGACCGTGCGTCGGCTCAACGGCTTGCTACGGATCGTGTCCGCGCAATTGACTGCCCTAGACACGCTGCCACCGCAGCGCTTCGCGGAGTTCCGGCACTATCTGGGCACAGCTAGTGGGGGGCAGAGCGTACAGTTCCGAGCCATCGAAGCACTGAGCGGACTGCGCGACCCCGAATTTCTCGCTTCACTGGAATTGTCTCCCCTTCTTCCCGAGTCCATCCGCGTGGCCCTTCGGCGTCCGAGGCTGGAGGACCTGTTCATGGCTCTGTTGCAACGCGACAACAAAACGCTGGAAGCCGTCTATACCGATCGGCAGCCCAACGTACTTTTCCTGCTCGCCGAAAGCCTGCTCGAGTACGACCAAGGCTTCCAACTCTGGCGTTACCTCCACATTCAGCTCGTGGATCGCATCATCGGCCCGGACACGGCGGGTACGGGTGGCACTACCGGCTCGCGTTTCCTACGAGAGACGTTGCGCCAGCGTTTCTTCCCCAAGTTGTGGGAAGTTCGGGGACGCTTTTTCGGAGGAGGTGGCTCTACCCATGCATGACGAGCCTAACTGGGCAATGGCGAAGAGCTTCTTGAACACCCGGTGGCAGGATGTCGCAGTCCCCCTGCGACCGGGCGTGCCGGAGTGGCCCGGCGACACTCCGTTCGGGTGCCGATGGACCATGAGACGACAGCAGGGCGATAGCGTGAACCTTTCGGCTATCTCGGGTAGCCCGCACGTAGGAACGCATGCCGACGCGCCTCTTCATGTGGAAGACGGCTGGGCAGCCACGGAGGTTCTCCCGCTAGCTGCTTTCGCTGGCGAGGCCCGCGTAGTTCAGGTCCCAGCCGAAATGGACACGGTAGAGCTACATCATCTGATGCTCGACGATACCTCGGTGCAGCGGCTACTGCTCCGCACCAACTGCTCGGTAGCCGAAGGGCGATTCCCCGATCGCTGGCCTGCAATCTCAGAGGAGTGCGCTAGGGCCCTGGTGGCGATGGGATTGTGCCTGCTCGGTACGGACGCGCCTTCGGTCGACTCACGTTCGAGCAAGGAATTGAGAGTACATCGAATCCTCTTCACTGGCGGCGCTGCTGTCGTGGAAAATCTCGATCTCAGGACTGTACGGCCCGGCACGTACACGTTCTGGGCTCTCCCGATGCGGCTGGAGGGTCTGGATGCTGCTCCAGTGAGGGCACTTCTGTCTGCGGAGCCACTCCCGTGACCGCGGTAGCGATTCGCGCTGATGGATTGGTTCGCGACTTCGGCAGGGTACGAGCTCTCGATCACCTAACGCTGGAGGTGCCGGCGGGCATCCTATTCGGGTTCTTGGGCCCCAACGGAGCTGGAAAGACCACGGCGATCCGGACGTTTCTCGGACTGCTGGAGCCCACTGCTGGCAAGGCCTGGGTACTAGGTTTCGACGTGAAACACCAGAGCCACCTGATTCGCGAACGATCGGGCGCACTGCTCGAGCACAGTGGGTTGTACGAACGACTCACAGCCTTCCAGAACTTGGACCTCGTCGGACGCATTTGGCATATCCCCAGAGCGGCTAGACGCGCGCGCATTCGAGAGTTGCTGGAACAGTTCGGTCTGTGGGCGCGTCGCGACCAGCCCGTGGGTCAGTGGAGCCGGGGTATGAAGCAGAAACTGGCCGTGGCTCGGGCCGTTTTCCACCGGCCGGCACTGGTCTTCCTAGACGAACCTACGGCAGGGTTGGATCCGGTGGCCAGTGCTGCGCTGCGGGAGGATCTAGCTAAACTCGCACTCAGCGAGGGTGTGACGATTTTTCTCAATACACACAATTTGAGCGAGGCCGAGCGGCTCTGCAGCTTGGTAGGGGTAATCCGCCAAGGCCGGTTGGTGGCGCTGGGTCCGCCACGATCTCTGCGTGGCGATGGGCGCGTGACTTTGAGAATTGTCGCGTCTCCTCTGTCGGAAACGGTGGTAGGAGAACTCGTCGGGTTGCCCGGTGTCGTGGCCGCGCAACACGTCGCCGACGGCGTCGAGCTTATGCTAGAACGGGGGGCGAGCGCCGCCCCGATAGCTCGTCATTTGGTTTCGCGGGGTGTGGAGCTGGAAGAGATGCGTCGCGAAAGTCCTTCGCTCGAGGAAACATTCATGGAACTGGTCACTGACGAGGGGAAAATAGCGTGAAGTTCGCGCTTTACGATGTGCTGACAGTGCTCTGGAAGGAGTGGAGCGAGCTCCGAGACCAGATCGTGCGCCCCAGCCGCGGCGGAGTCTCCGTGTTGATAGCAGTGGCCGTGTTGGGTGTCTTCCTCCCGCTTCAGTTGGGCGAGGTGTGGCTCTCGTCTCCACTGATGTTGCTTTACTGGCCCCTTCTTGCCTCGGGAATGGTGTCGACTCTGATAGCCGATGCGTTTGCGGGGGAGCGGGAACGGCATACGTTGGAAGCATTGTTAGCCACTCGGCTACCGGATAGCGCCATTTTGGTAGGGAAGGTGCTGGCGGCAGTCACTTACGGTGTGGCATTTACTGTGATCTACCTCGCTGTCGGCTACATTGCCCTGTCCCTGCGCCATCGGGCTTCTGGCATTCTGCCCCTTCCTTGGTCGCACTTCGGTGCCATAGTGGGAATGGTCGTTCTAGCGTGCGCAGCGCTAGCGGGTGCTGGGGTTTTCGTATCGTTGCGAGCTGCGACGGTGCGCCAAGCGCAGCAAACGTTGGGAATCGCGATGACGATTCTGTTCATCGGGCCTTTTTTCGCACTGCAGGCGATGAGCGCTGAGACGCGGTTTCGTTTCCTCGCGCGCCTTTCGGCGCTCGGAGCTGGCAGGTTGGCCCTCTGGGCAGCTGCCTGTCTGGCGATTGTGGCTGTGGTGCTCAACGCCCTAGCTCTCGCCAGGTTTCGGCGCGGCCGCCTGGCTCTCGACTGATTTCCAGGTCGCAGGCTCACCCGGTTTCGTCTATATTTCGCTCCGAAGATGCGACACCCGATCTACCTCGATCACGCTGCCACGACCCCCGTACGAGCCGAAGTCTTGGAGGCCATGCTCCCGTATTTCGGTGCGCGCTTCGGGAATCCTTCCAGCACTCACCGTTGGGGGCGGGAGGCGCGTGTAGCCCTAGAGGAAGCCCGCGAGCGCGTAGCCCGTTGCATCGGTGCGCAAGCGGACGAGATCTGTTTCACGTCAGGAGGTACCGAAGCCGACAACCTCGCGGTACTAGGGGCGTGGCGTGCGCAGCGTGCCACCCGACGTGCCGTCGTGGCGTCTCCGATAGAACACAAGGCAGTACTCGGTGCCGTCCACGCAGTCGTAGCCGAAGGTGGAGAGGAGCGCCTTCTGCCGGTGAGTGGCACGGGTTGTGTGTCCCCTAACGACCTGCTGGCACTCGTCGACGACCAGGTTGCGCTCTGCACCGTGATGTGGGTAAACAACGAGATCGGCGTTATCCAGGACATCCCGGCTCTGGCAGCGGCTGCCAAGTCCAGGGGCGCTTGTTTTCACAGCGACGCCGTGCAGGCCTTCGGGAAGGTCGCCATAGACGTGCGCGAGGTACCGGTAGATTACTTGACCATTTCGGGTCACAAGATCGGTGCACCCAAGGGGATCGGTGCGTTGTACGTGCGGCGCGGAGCACCGCTAGCGCCTTTGCTGCACGGTGGCTCACAGGATAGAGGGAGGCGACCGGGGACGGAGAACGTCGCTCTGGCCGTGGGGCTGGCACGCGCCGCAGAACTTGCGATCGAGGAGCGCCAGCGCGAGTGGGAGCGTTTGGAAGCCTTGCGCGACGAGTTGGAGCGAGCTCTCCTGGAGCGGATACCGGACGCTCGGATCAACGGCCGTGGTGCACCGCGTGCGCCGCACATACTGAACATCTCCGTTCCAGGAGTGGACAGCGAGGCACTGCTCATGGCGCTGGACCTCCAGGGGGTAGCATGTTCCGCAGGCTCGGCATGCCAGAGCGGTGCCATCGACCCTTCCCACGTGCTGACGGCGATAGGCCTTCCCTACGACTTGGCAGCTGGTGCGATACGGATGAGCTTGGGTGCTCTGACGACTGCGGACGACATCCGCCGAGTGGCGGAGCTGTTCCCCGCTCTGATCGACAAGGCGTGCCGTCTATCGGGTTTGGCAACCGATTGAGATTCCAGGTGGACCGGTGGTAGCGAAGGAGAGAGTGCTCGTAGCCATGTCCGGAGGAGTCGACTCCTCCGTGGCGGCTGCTCTTCTCGTAGAGCAAGGCTACGACGTTGTCGGAGTTACCATGAAGCTTTTCTGCCACGGGACGGAAGTCCCGGATCGGCCATGCTGTTCCCTCGATTCCATCGAAGACGCACGTCGCGTAGCAGCGCACCTGGGAATCCCGCACTACGTCCTCAACATGGCGCGCGATTTCCAGCACGATGTGATAGAGAACTTCGTTCGAGAGTACGCACGAGGCCGTACCCCTATTCCGTGTGTGCGCTGCAACACCTTCACGAAGTTTCGGGACCTGGTGCGCAAGGCAGACTCCATCGGAGCGCGCTTTGTCGCGACGGGACACTACGCGCGTGTGGTAGCTGGCCAGCTGCTACGTGGAGTAGATCCTGCTAAGGATCAGTCTTACTTCCTCTGGGGAATTCATCCTGGAGTGCTGGAACGGCTGCTTCTGCCCGTTGGCTGGCTCACCAAGAGCGAGACCCGCGCGCGCGCTCGCGCCCTAGGGTTGCGCGTCGTCGCCGACAAAGCGGAGAGCCAGGATATTTGTTTCGTTCCCGACGGCGACCACGTCCGGGTTCTCCAGCGAGAACTGGGTAGCGACGCAGCAGCCCTTCAGCAGGGACCGATCGTTCTCTCCGACGGCCGCATAGTGGGTACTCACGAGGGGTACGCACGCTACACCGTGGGGCAGAGGCGCGGTTTGCCGGGCGGGTTTCCTGTGCCGATGTACGTACTCGCTATCCACCCCGAACGACGGGCCGTAGTGATAGGCCCCCGCGAAGAGTTGTTGGGACGTGGCGTAATAGCTAGCGAGGTGAACTGGCTCGGAGAGGCTCCACCGGTAGGCGCACGTCTGCGCGCCCAGGTGCGGCATCGGGCGCCAGCGGCGCGGTGCGAGGTGATACGGGTTTCTGCCAGCGAGGTCGAGGTCGCGCTGGACGAGCCGGTGATGGCTATCGCGCCGGGGCAGTCGTTGGTGCTGTACGACGATGACCGGGTGGTGGGCGGTGGGCTTATCGAGGGAGCCGTACGAGCTGCCAAGCGGCAGCTTCCGGTGCTGGCGGCCTGACCTTTCGGGAACGCGCGTCAGTATTTGAGCCCACCGGCCGCCGCGAATTCTTTCATCATTCGTTCCTGCTCCTCGGTGAGCTTTTCGGGGACCACTATAGCGGTTTCGATGATGAGGTCTCCCTTACGGTGATCCTTCGCGATCCCCATGCCGCGCACGCGGAAGCGCTTACCGGAAGGAGTGCCAGGCGGGATCCGTACGGTCACCCGCTTGCCGTCCAGCGTACGAACGCTGATCTTGGTGCCTAACGTGGCCTGCGCGATGTTCAGCGGTACGGTCGCTACGAGATCCAAACCCTCGCGGCGGAAGAAGCGGTCCGGGAGCACGTGGAAGGTTACCAGCACGTCACCTGGCGGCCCGCCACCCGAGCCCCTACCACCCTGCGCCCGTAGCCGCACCTTCGTGCCGGTTTCAGTGCCGGGCGGCACAGTGATCTGAATGCGCTTGGTGGTACGCACCTCCCCCACGCCGCCGCAAGTCGGGCAGGGCTCGCTCGGGATCTGACCCCTCCCCATGCAGCGCGGACAGGGACGGGTCACGGCAAAACCACCCTGCCCGAACGATATCACACCCCTGCCCTCGCACTCAGGACACACCTTTACAGTAGCGCCAGGTTTGCCGCCGCTTCCGCGACAGGTCGGACACTCCTCGGTGACCTCGAGCGCAATCGGTACCTTCCCACCCAGAGCCGCCAATCGGAACGGAACCTCGAGAGTCGTCTCGACGGTCTGACCCTGCTCGACACCCCTGCCGCGGCCGCCTCGCCCACGCCCCCCGAATATGGAGCCGAACAGGTCGCCGAGCCCACCTAGCCCTCCGATGTCGAACTCTTGCCACCGGAAGCCTGGCCCGAAGCCCTCGCCACTCGTACCTCTCGGCTCCCATCCCGCACCCTGACGTGCGCCACCGAAGCCATAGGCTCCGAGGCGGCGCATCTCGTCGTACTGCTTGCGCTTCTCCGGATCGCCTATGACCTGGTAGGCCTCGGAGATCTCCTTGAAGCGTTCCGCCGCTTTGGGGTCGTCCGGATTGGCATCCGGATGATATCGCTTAGCCAGGCGGCGATAGGCCTTCTTGATCTCGTCCTGGGACGCCGTCGAAGAGACGCCCAGCACTGCATAATAGTCCTTTGCCTGGGCCATTCTCGCCTAACGCAAAATCATCCCGTCCACTGTTTGACCACCACCCGCGCCGGCCGCAGCAGTTGGCCACGGAACACATAGCCGGGCTGATAAACGCGCGCTATCATGTGGTCGTCCTCCGGAGAAAGCGCCCGCTCCGTACCCACTGCCTCGTGCAAAGCAGGGTCGAACGGCTGATCCAGAGGATTGACGACCTCGAGACCGTGGCCGGCGAGCGTCTTGAGCAACTTACGCTCCACCATTGCTA
>DATMBI010000161.1:0-4349 GCA_035559375.1 Gemmatimonadaceae bacterium
CGCAACCCCTCCACGATCCGACTGAGCTCGGCACGAGACACACCGAGGCGTCGCGCCAGCAACTTGGTTTCCTCGCCACCGTGCGGCAGGAATTCGTGCAATGGCGGATCGAGTAGCCGAATGTTCACCGGGAAGCCGTTCATAGCCTCGAAGATTCCTTCGAAGTCGGCGCGTTGCATGGGCAGCAACTTGGCCAGGGCTCGGCGCCGTCCCGCGGAATCGCGCGCCACTATCATCTCGCGCATGGCGTGGATGCGCTCCCCTTCGAAAAACATGTGTTCAGTCCGGCAGAGCCCGATCCCTTCGGCACCGAAGCTGCGCGCCAAACGAGCGTCGCGCGGAGTGTCTGCGTTCGCTCGCACTTTCAGCCTCCGCACCCTATCCGCCCAGGCAAGGAGCGACGAGTAGGCCCGGAAGATCGGCGTGCTGTCGCCGCCGACCTCGCCTGTCAGGATGCGCACGATTTCGCTCGGCGAGGTGGGAAGGTGACCGCCATATACTTTACCACTGGATCCGTCCAGAGTGAGCCAGTCTCCCTCGCGGACGACCTGGCCGTTGGCGCGGCACAGCCGATGCTCCGCATCCACCTCCAAGTCCTTGACACCCACCACGGCACACTTGCCCATACCGCGCGCTACGACGGCCGCATGGCTAGTCATCCCACCGCGACTCGTTAAGATCCCACGTGCCGCCACCATCCCGTGGAAATCCTCCGGAGTCGTTTCCTCGCGTACCAGGATTACAGCTTCGCCTCGGACAGCTAAGCGTTCGGCCGTGTCGGGATCGAAGACTGCGATCCCGCTGACCGCTCCCGGTGAAGCAGGAAGGCCTTCGGCAACAGGGGTCGCGCCTACGCTGGCATCTATTACAGGGTGCAGCAGCTGATCCACCTGGGCGGCGTCGACACGGCGCAAGGCTTCACCCTGGTCGATCAGTCCCTCCTCCACCATTTCGTAAGCGATCCGGATAGCGGCCGCTGCAGTGCGCTTTCCCGTCCGCGTTTGCAAGAGGTAGAGCCGCCCCCGCTCGACCGTGAACTCGATGTCCTGCATGTCCCGATAGTGACGCTCCAACAGATCGCGCACGTCGAGTAGCTGGCGATACGCGTCGGGGAAGCGGCGTGCCATCTCGGCGATCGGATACGGCGTCCTTATTCCGGCTACCACGTCCTCGCCCTGCGCGTTGATCAAGAACTCGCCATAAAGCCGTCGCTCGCCCGTCGCTGGATCTCGCGTAAAGGCCACACCGGTGCAGGAATCCTCTCCCATGTTGCCGAACACCATAGCAACCACGTTGACGGCCGTACCGAGATCGTCGGGTATACCAGCGTGCCGCCTGTAGTCGACAGCCTTTTTGAGATTCCAGGAGCGCCAGACCGCTTCGATGGCGCCCCACAACTGTTCTTCTGGCGCCTGCGGGAACGGCTTACCGGTCGCAGCTTCGATGGCGGCGTGGAACCTGTGTACCAATTCTCGCAGCGCACTTGTACTCAGCTCAGCATCGCTCTGCACCCCAGCGGCACTCCGCGCCTCAGCTAGCAACTGCTCGAAGGTTCGCCCAGGGACTCCCAAGACGACGTCACCGTACATCTGGAGGAGCCGCCGGTACGAGTCGAAGGCGAAGCGCTCGTCGTTGCTCGCTTGTGCCAGACCACGCACCGTAGTGTCGTTGAGGCCGACGTTGAGCACAGTCTCCATCATCCCTGGCATCGAGACCGCAGCGCCGCTACGCACGGAAACCAGCAGCGGGTTGCTAGGATCGCCGAATTTCCGGCCTGTGGCTTCCTCCAAACGCCGGAGTGCTGCGGCCACCGCGTTCTCCAGGCCGTCAGGTCGGCGCCCGGAGGCGAGGAACTCCATGCAGGCTGAGCACGCGATCGTAAAGCCAGGCGGTACTGGGATCCCCAGGTTGGTCATTTCGGCAAGGTTGGCGCCTTTGCTACCAAGGACCGCCTTCATATCGCGATCCCCTTCCGCGCGACCGTTACCGAAAAAGTAGACCAGCTGCGACATGGCTCAGCGGATTCGGCGTGCTCTCACGGGGTCGCTCGGTGGCGGGGTAGGATACTCACCCGAGAAGCAGGCATGGCAAAAGCCACCAGGACCACCCGGCACTGCCTGCAGCATCCCCTCGAGGGACAAATAGCCTAGCGAGTCGACGCCGAGATGCTCGGCGATCGCCTCGATGGGCAAGTTGGCAGCGATGAGCTCTTCACGTCGCGGCGTGTCGATGCCGTAATAACAAGGTCCGGTGATGGGCGGAGACGCTACGCGCATGTGTACCTCCCGAGCTCCAGCCTGGCGCACCAAGCGCACTAGCGCACGGGTCGTCGTACCCCGCACGATGGAGTCGTCAACCATAACGACGCTCCGCCCAGCCAGAACTTCACGAACCGGATTGTACTTCACCTTGACCTTGGCATCCCGGTCACCCTGGGTCGGCTGAATGAACGTTCTGCCCACGTAGTGGTTCCGGATGAGAGCCAGCTCCAATGGCAAGCCAGAGACCTCGGAGTAGCCCAGTGCTGCGGCGTTGGCGGAGTCGGGAACAGCGAACACGAAGTCCGCACCCGGCGCTGGCTGCTCTATGGCGAGCTGCCTGCCGAGCGCGCGGCGCGCACGGTCCACGGAACCTCCGAATACGTAGCTGTCGGGCCTCGCGAAGTACACGTGCTCGAAAACGCAGCGCCTGAGCTCCTTCGGCTCGAAGGCCTGCAGGCTCCTCATTCCCTCGTCGTCGAAGGCCACTATCTCGCCCGGATTCACTTCCCTCACGAGAGCAGCGCCGACGATATCCAGCGCACAGGTTTCCGAGGCAACTACGTAAGCCGTTCCGAGTTTGCCGATGACCAGCGGCCGCCAACCCAGTGGATCCCGAGCGGCTAGCATGGTGTCGTCCACCAGCACCAGTAGGCTGTACGCACCCTCGACTCCACGAAGGGCGTCGGCCAGCCGGTGCTCGGCATTCGTAGCGGTCGTTCGCGCCAGGCGGTGGACGATCACCTCGGAGTCCATCGAAGAGGCGAATATCGCGCCACGGTCTTCCAGCTCTCGCCGAAGCTCCACCGCGTTGACGAGATTTCCGTTGTGAGCCAGCGCCAAATGCCCCTCGCGAAAGCGAGCTAGCACCGGTTGAGCGTTCTCGATCGTAGAGGATCCCGCAGTGCTGTAGCGCGTATGTCCGATGGCGATCGAGCCGGGCAGCTCGGCTAGGTCTCGTGAAGTGAAACCCTCCGATACAAGACCCATCTTGCGCAAGCCACGCGCGACGCCGTCCTCTCCGACTGCGACGATACCGGCGCTCTCCTGTCCGCGATGCTGCAAAGAATAAAGCCCGAGGTGGACGAGGCTGGCTGCCTCCGGATGTCCCCACACACCGAAAATACCGCACATTGCCTACACCCTCGCCGCTTCCGTATCTGATTCTTCAGCGGCCGTGGCGACGCGCGACATGTAGGTGGCAACCGCGCCGTGGTACGCCCGGGCCAGCTCTGACACCGCTACGGTCCACGTGCCGTCGCCGACTCGCACTGTCAGTGCTCCTCCCGCTGCAGCGACACGTCCTATCTTGGCCGCAGGAACACCGTGTCGCTCGGCAATAGCTAGCACCCTTTCCGAGTCGTATACAGATGTTATCACTCGCCCTTGGCTCTCGCCGAAGAAGAGCGCCCTCAGCGGTAGCGACTGCCAAGAGGTGAGATCCACCTCAGCCCCGAACGCGTTATCGGGATCCATCATGCAGCACTCGGCTAGCGCCACCAGCAGGCCACCTTCGCTGCAGTCGTGCGCCGAGGCCACTAGCCCTGCGCCAATGGCTTCCAATAGCGCTTCGATGAGGCGTCGTTCTCCTTCGAGATCGCAGTCTGGCGGCCGTCCTACCACCTTACCATGAATCCAGGCTAGATACTCGCTCGCCCCGAGCTCGCCTCTGTTGTCTCCCAGTAGTACGACGTCGAGTCCGCTTCGATCGAAGGGAGCGCGGGTGACAGAATCGAGATCTTCGATGAGACCGACCATGCCGATAGTGGGCGTAGGATAGACCGATCGCCCTGGACTCTCGTTGTAAAACGATACATTGCCCCCAGTCACCGGAATGCCCAGTTCAGTGCACGCCTCGGCCATTCCGGCAACCGCCTCGCGGAACTGGAAAAAAACCTCGGGCTTTCGCGGGTTCCCGAAATTGAGGCAGTTAGTAATGCCGAGAGGGCGAGCTCCGGTGCAGGCAACGTTACGGGCTGCTTCGGCCACAGCGATGCGACCACCGGCACGCGGATCGAGGTACACGTAACGGCCATTGCAGTCGGTCTTCAATGCCAACGCCCTCGACGTCCCGGGAACCCGCACCACTGC
>DATMBI010000162.1:0-6890 GCA_035559375.1 Gemmatimonadaceae bacterium
GCCACGGAAAACAACGCACAGGCCGGGAGGGACTCGAACCCCCAACCGCTGGTTTTGGAGACCAGTGCTCTACCAGTTGAGCTACCGACCTAGTCAGCCACCCGCCAGCACCACCCCCGCACGCACATCGCTCTGTGCCCGCATCATCAGGGGTGACTGACGGGAATCGAACCCGCAACCCCCGGAGCCACAGTCCGGTGCTCTGACCAGTTGAGCTACAGTCACCACGCCACCCGGCTAGGCGATGGATTCTACTCAGCACCGCCTAGCGGATCAACCACTTCTCAGACGACAGCCCGACGATCGCTGCGGCTATCAATCCTTGGCTCGATCGAGATACTCGCCCGTGTTGGGGTTCACCCGCACGCGCGCTCCGGTCGGGATGAACTCCGGAACTTGAATGGTCACGCCGTTTTCGAGTCGCGCGGGCTTGAACGAGGCAGTCTTAGTAGCAGTCTTCATCACCGGCGCTGTCTCGACGACCTCGAACGTAAGGGCCGCAGGAAGAGTTATCCCGATCGGGCGACCCTCGTAGAACTCGGCCATGATGCGCATGTTGGGGACCATCCACTGCGCGTTGTCGCCCAGCGTCTCGGCGTCCATCTCGAGCTGGTCGAAGTTCTCGGTGTTCATGAAGTGGTAAACACCGCCGGCTTCGTACAGAAACTCCAGTTCGTGCGTCTCCATCGAGGCGCGCTCCACGGAGTCGTCGGCACGGAAACGGTGCTCGAACGTGCTACCTGTGCGCAGGTTTTTGAGCTTTGCCTGCACCATAGCACGCAGGTTCCCCGGCGTGTGGTGCCTGAAGTCCACCACGCGGCAGGGATCGCCCTCGAACACGATCACCATTCCCCGTCTTATCTGAGTGGCGGGTATCGCCATAGCTAAATTGCGAGATCGTTTTGCCCAAAGCGAAATAGCCTTTGAATTTATCTCACGGAGTGCGCCTTTTCAACAGCACCCGCTTTACGGGAGGATTTCCGCCGAGCTAACTGTTCGAGGTCGGGACGCAGCGCGGTCCACAGGTTCGCCGCCACGCGCCTGGCTCCCTCGGCGTTGGGGTGTATACCGTCGGCCTGGTTCAATTCGGCCACACCTGCCACCCCCTCGAGGAGAAACGGGAGCAGCTTGGCGCCCGTCCGGCTTGCGACTTCTGGGAAAACACTTCGAAAGCGCGCTGTATAATCGCTACCTAGGTTAGGAGGCGCCTCCATTTGTACCAAGTACACCAGCGCCCAGGGCTGCCGTGCCTGGATTCGCCGCACTATCGCCTCCAAGTTGGCACGCGTGGCCTCGACGTCGTAGGCACGGAGTCCATCGTTGGCACCGCTCTCGACGACTATCGCGTCCACGGAATCTCGCAGGACCCAGTCCAAGCGGCGCAACGCTCCAGCGGTGGTTTCTCCGCTCGATCCTGCGTTGATCACGCGCAGCGGAACACCGGCTATCCTCGCCATCCTCTCGAGAACCGACGGATATGCTTCGTCGGGCGAGAGACCGAGCCCCGCCGTGAGCGAAGTTCCGATCACGAGGAGCCTGACGGCACGCAGCGTGTCCGAGGAACCTAAAGCACCAGTAGCAGTAGATAGCGCGACCGAGTCGCGCGTCTTACCGGCCGCTCGTTCGATATCTTTCTTCGATTCACCGGCGTTGCAGCCGGCAAGCCACAGCCCGGAGAACATCAACCCCAGCCGCATGCTCGTAGCCGAAAACCTCGTAAAACGCTTCACTAGCGGTTCCCAAGTACTGGAAGTCGTGAGCAACGTTTCTTTCACGATACCGCAAGGCACATTTCTAGCAATCGTAGGACCGTCGGGGAGCGGTAAGACCACGCTGCTAGGCCTGCTGGCGGGGCTCGATACACCTACCTCGGGCAGAGTGATCCTGGACGGAATAGACCTCGGCTCGCTGAGCGAAGACGAGCGAGCGAGGCTGCGCGGGGAAAAGGTCGGCTTCGTATTCCAGACCTTCCAGCTCATTCCTACACTTACCGCTATAGAGAACGTCCAGGTTCCATTGGACCTCCGCGGCGTTCCCGACTCCGAGGCGCGAGCCAGAGTCCTCCTGCAACGCGTCGGCTTGGGTGACCGCCTGCATCATTTCCCTGCACAGCTTTCGGGCGGAGAGCAGCAGCGAGTGGCCATCGCCCGTGCCTTCGTCAATCAGCCGCGGATCCTTTTCGCGGACGAGCCCACAGGAAACCTCGACGGGACGACAGGGGCACGCATCATCGAGCTGCTGGAAGAGTTGAACAGGGAATCTGGTTCTACGGTTGTCCTGGTGACCCACGACCAGCACCTGGCAGCTAGGGCAGCGCGCCTCGTCAGACTGCAAGACGGCCAAATCGTAGAAGATCGGGAACTGCGTGCGGCACCAGCCGGGAGTCTAGTTCTCTGATGCGCACGGGAATCTGGTCTCTGGCTTGGCGAGAGAGTCGCTCCGGCAGGCGCCGCCTGTTGCTCTACATGTCGGCCATTTCGTTCGGCGTCGCAGCCCTGGTGGCCATCGATTCCTTCGCAGCGAACGTCGAGCGCGCCTTGCGCGAGCAGTCGCGCCAGCTGGTCGGCGGAGACATCACTTTGGCGGCCCGGCAGGGATGGACGCCAGCCGCAGAATCGGTGCTCGAGGAGCTGCGCCAGCGCGGCGCGACGGTGGTCAAGGTAACCACTTTTCCCTCTATGGCTGTGGCCACCCGCAACGGCGCTACTCGCCTGGCGCAGGTGCGAGCTGTGGGTGACGAGTATCCGCTCTACGGATCGATCGCGACGTCGCCACCCCATCAGTGGAGGATGCTGAGAGAAGGACGCTACGCGCTGGTAGATCCCGGCTTGCTCCTCGCCCTGGATGCCCGCCCGGGCGACACGCTCGCGTTAGGCTACGCTCGCTTCGTCATCGCTGGCTCGCTCGGAAACGTGCCCGGCGATCCGGGGATCGTCTCGGCCATAGGGCCGCGCATCTTCGTGCACGAACGCTACCTCGGTGAAACCCGGCTATTGCAGTTCGGGAGTCGCGTGGACTACGATGCGCTGGCGCGGATCGCCTCGGGGGACCCGGATCGTATTGTCGCTGATCTGCGTCCGCGCCTGCGTGACGCACAGATGCGAGCGCGTACCCTCCGGCAGGAGGAGGCCGACATCAGCGAAGGGATCCAGCTGCTGGCGAATTTTCTCGGTGTGGTAGGGATAGTGGCGCTGCTCCTGGGTGGTGTAGGAGTGGCCAGCGGCGTACACGCGTGGATTCGTAGTCGAGTAGCCACGGTCGCTATCCTCCGCTGCGTCGGTGCCACTTCGCGGCAGGTCCTAGCCATGTACATCGCCCAGGCGGTAGGGATGGGAATCGCGGGAGCCGCACTGGGTGCCTTGGCTGGGATAGCGGTACAGTTCGCTCTGCCGGAACTGCTCGGCAAGCTACTGCCGGTAGATGTCCAGGTAAGGGTCGAGCCGGCAGCCGTGGGGAGCGGGATCGGGCTCGGCGTGTGGATCGCCACCGCGTTCGCCCTACGACCATTGTTGGCGCTGCGACGTGTAGCGCCACTGCAGGCGTTGCGCGCAGAACAGGATCCGGCACCGCTGGGACCCTGGTGGCGAGATCCGGCACGTATGGCAGTCAACGCACTGATAGCGGGCTCTGTAGTGGCACTGGCAGCGACCCGTGCTGAGCGGCCGGTCGAGATCGCTGCGATCACTGGGATGGTTGCCTTGGCACTCCTGGCATTGAACGGCAGCGCTGCAACGCTGACGGCTATCTCTCGACGTGTCTCCAGATTCGACTGGCCATACGTGATCCGGCAGGGGATGGCCAATCTGCATCGCCCGGGAAACCAGACGCGGAGTGTCATGCTCTCGCTCGGTTTCGGTACCTTCCTCGTCAGCACGCTGTACCTGGTTCAAAGCAACCTGATGGGTCAGCTGAGGCGCATCGAAACGGAGGCTCGCGGCAACCTCGTTTTCTTCGACGTGCAGGAGGATCAGCTCTCGGGTCTGGACTCTCTCATCAGAAGCGCCGGCGAAGAGGTCGTCTCGGCCACTCCGCTGGTCAGCATGCGTATCGCCTCTATCAACGGCCAGTCGGTTTCGGAACTAGCGCGGGATTCCGCACGCAGCGGCTGGGGGTTACGGCGCGAGTATCGTTCCACGTTCAGAGACACCCTGGCCCCTACCGAGCGCCTTATCGCTGGTCGCTGGTTCCGCACCAGCAGCGATCACGGACCGTACGAAGTCTCCTTGGAGCGGGACATCGCGCAATCGTTAGGGGTGTCCCTTGGCGACACCATAGTGTGGGACGTACAGGGAGTCCAAGTTGCCACCGTCGTGACTAGCGTTCGCGAAGTGAACTGGCAGCGCGCCGAGCCCAACTTCTTCGCGGTGTTCCAACCTGCCGCACTTCAGCGTGCACCCAAGACGTACGTAGTGATCGCCAGAGCGAACGGGGATACCGCAGTGGCTCGGTTGCAGCGAGCCACGGTGCAGCTCTATCCCAACGTCGCCTCGCTGGATATAACGGCCGTCAGGCGTGTCATCGAGGGTATTTCGAGTCGCGCCACGGCCGCTATCCGCTTTCTCGCGATCGTGACGCTGGGACTGAGCTTGCCCGTGTTGTTCGCAGCTGTGTCGGCCACGCGACGCGAGCGAATCCGCGAAGGAGTGCTGCTGAAAACCCTGGGGGCCACACGACTCCAGATCGCGCGTATCCTGCGAAGCGAGTACGGAGCCCTAGGGCTACTCGGCAGCCTAACCGGAATGCTGCTCTCCTTCGGCGGAGCGTGGCTGCTGCTCAGCACGATCTTCGACCGCGCCTTCGAGCCTGCCATCGGCCCGGCCATGGCTATCGCCGCGGCCATGCTGGCCTTGACTCTGGCCATCGGCTCCTGGGCTGCGCGCGATGTCTTTCGCGAAACGCCGATGGCTGCGCTCCGCCAGTTGTAGCCGGCCGTCAGTTGAGCCGCAGGACGTAGACTCTGGCTCCGGCGAAGTTCACCGGCGCACCACCGGGGCCGAGCATCCGGAAGGTGGTTGCGGGAGAAGCCCCGCTGCGCGTCAGCCTGAAATAGTTACCAGAACCCGAAAGCGACTGGGTGGCTACGTTCGCGGGCAGCGGAGTCACGAGGAGTGGGAAGACGTTGTTGTTGGCACCAGCCATAACGTTGCGGACGTTCCAGCTTCTCATTGCGTTGGTCGCGTCGAGAAGCTGGATTCCTAGGCCCGTCGTGAACTGACTGACGAGGAAGCCGCGCAACATATCGTCGAACTGAGCACCTGCGTGTTGGCGGAGGTTTCGCAATCCGATGTCGGGGCCAGCCACTACACGCCGTAGGAAGGCCTTGGCGTTGTTGTTGCTGAAGTGATCCGTAACGTAGCGGAGGAACATCCAGGCGGCTCCCCTGGGAGCTAGCTGGTTGCGCGCCTTGTTGGACGTAGGCGACGAGGTATCGGGTCGCTGCATCCACGATCGGAAGCGAACCAGATTCTGCCGGAAAAAGGCATCGTAGTCTGCCGAGGCCGATGGGTTGGGATTGACATCGGAAAAGGCAAGTTGCTGGAAATCGCCGAAGCCGCGCAGGACCCGCCCTACTATCTCCTCCGCCAGGTGCGACAAAGCTTCGTTGAGCCAGGGAACCTCCACGCTGTCCACGGCCGGGTTCAGGAGGCGCTGACCCTGGTTGATCATGTGCTGGAACTCGTGCGCTATGGTGCCTCTGGTGTTTTGCCGCACCAGCGCAACAGAACGCTGGTTGCCGTTGATGGTGCCGTTCGGATCCGGCACCAACATATAGAAAATTTCCTGCTCGTTCGTTTGAGGACAATTGACCCCAGCCTGCTGATACTCGGACTTTTTCACCAGGTCACCGCCCCAGAAAAATCCGGCCACGAAGCCGGTGGCACCCTGTGGTGTGGCCCTGTTCACCTCGGGCGTATAAAGGATGGTTACCCGACCATCGCCGTTGCGATCGGTCTCGCGCCCGAAGTACAAGGTGTCAGTAGGATAAATGAGGTTCTCCCACTCGGCCGCGATCTCGCTGAAATCGGTCGCAGTGAAACCGCCCGCCGGCGCATCGACGTCCTGCACGATAATGCCACGCGGGCTGACCTTCTTCACCACAGCTCTGACCTCTCGGTAGGTCGTGCAGAGATTGCTGGCGTTGATATCAGGCACCCGAAAGGTGAGAGTGTCGCCCTCGACCGCCAGTTGCGGCGCCAATGCGAGACTGGGCGGCTCTCCCCGACGGAGCGCACGCAGGACCGGTTTCGTGCGACGCAGCAGCTCGGCCTCCTGGATTCGGAGGCGATCCTCCAGTCTGTCGTAGTAGGCCGTCCTCTCCTGCTCCAGGCGCAGCGCTTCGCTTTGCGGGGGAGCCTGCATGGATAGGTTGACATGCGCTGCCGCCAGCATGTCCACCGCAACCGAGTAAAAGCCGACGTTGTCGGCTTCCTGAGCGGCGTTGGCTGTAACGAACAAGAAATCGCTGGGCCCGCTGGTGGGCGCTAGCGTTATGCACGCAACGGCCGATGGCCCGCTCAGGACGCGCAGTTCGCCAGGCTGGAGCGCTATAGGTGTGGTACACGGGTCGGGATCTACGCGAACGCTCACCTCACCCGCCACGCTCCCGGCCAAGGCTCGAATGGTGGCGGTTCCTACGGAGACCCCCGTCACCAAGCCGGTGGAAGAAACGGTTGCCACTGCTGGGTTACGGCTTTCCCAAGCTACCACCGCGCCGGGGAAAACCTTGCCGCGTTGATCGTAGACGACTGCACTGAGCTGAACACTCTCTCCTACGACTATCACGGTCTGCGGCGCGATCACCGCTACGGCCGCCGGTCGTGGTGGTTCCGGTCCCGCCACCTCGCGGCGACAACTCGCCACGGCCAGGGCCAACGATAGCACGGCTGGTG
>DATMBI010000163.1:0-3848 GCA_035559375.1 Gemmatimonadaceae bacterium
GCGGCCCGAGCTGGCCGCTACGTACTGGAGGCCAAGCGCATAGGTGTGCAGCGCTACCAGTCCGAGCCGTTCGAATTGTCGGAGGGCGAGACCCGCCGCCTCGACATCGAAGTGGATGCACTGCTCTACCGCCTGCCGGAAGTAGTCGTCGAGGTTCCCCAGCTTTGTGCCCTGCGAGCACCGCAAACACAGCGTGTGGCAGCACTCTGGGAAGAGGCTCGCACTGCGCTGGCAGCGGCACGGATCTCGGCGCGCGATCGTTTGGCCAGGGTTCGCGTAACGCGGTATACGCTCAGCATCGACCCCGAAAACGTGGCCTCGTACAGCGAAGGTCGCAGCGAGCTTACGGAGCTGGTCGAACGACCATTCACCAGTCTTTCTGCCGAGTCGCTCTCGGTAGCTGGATACTGGCGGGACCTACCCGGCGACTCTGCAGAATACTACGGTCCCGACGCTGAGGTGCTGTTGTCGGATGCCTTCAGGCGGGACCACTGCTATGCGGTAGTCGAGGGTACCAGAGGACGAGAGGGACTCATCGGTTTGGCCTTCGAACCTCGCGGCGGGCGCAAGAATCCGGACGTCCGCGGCACACTTTGGCTCGACGAACGTAGCTTCGAGTTGCGGTACGTCGAGTTCACCTACGACAGGCTCCCTTACGGCGAGTTCTCTCGCCAGGTGGGTGGCGAAGTTCACTTCGAACGCCTGGCCAGTGGCGCCTGGTTCGTGCGACGCTGGTTCATTCGGTCACCGCAGTACCGCCGAGACACCAGCGTACCGGCCGCTTTCCGAGAGGTGTTCGACTCGCTGGCTACCATCTACAGGTTGTTGGAAGAGGGAGGTAGCGCTCGCGTAGACGGCAGTAGAGGTGAAGTGGGGCAGGGCCGCGTTCGGGGAACGGTGCTGGACAGTGCGGGATCTCCGCTGGCCGGTGCGGCGGTGCGTCTAGCCGGTACAGCTCTGATGGCTGTAACCGACAGCAGAGGCCGGTTCCAGTTGGACAGCGTAGTGCCTGGAAGCTATTCCGTCACTGTCCATCATGACCGTTATGCGCTGCTGGGAGTGCTTGCCGGCCATGCGTTCGTCGCAGTGGGGCGCGGAGGCGATGTCCAGCTCACATTGCGGGCTCCGCGCGCGCGCGAGCTACGATCGCACCTTTGCGAAGGTCGGCCGCCGGCCCAGCGGCAAGCGGTGCTGCGGGTGCTAGTGGTCGACAGTGCCAGTGCAGGCCCGCTCGCGGCTGTCCCCTTGCGAGCTTCCTGGAGCGAACCGCAGCGGGGTCAACCCCTCTGGCAGGAACGCCAGCTGCGCAGAGTCACTGGCGGTGACGGCGCCGCCGTGTTCTGCGGGTTGCCACCCGCGGTTCCTGTGGAGGTCCAGATCGAACGCTCCGACGCGCCTCCCGTGCGCGCCGGGATACTGCGAATGCGGCCTAACGAAGTGGCTGTGCACGTCATTTACGTCGCTGGCGGCGGAAACGAACCTCAGCCGGGGGAGCCATGGCAGTAGCACTGGCGCTGCTCAACGAACTCGAAGAAGAATTCGCTATCACCGAGCGCATCCTCGAGAGGGTGCCCCAGGACCGCCTGGCGTGGGCGCCGGCAGAGGGGATGCCGACGTTAGGCCAGCTGGCCATGCATCTCGCGCTGGTGCCCACGTTCGCCGCCGCTGCATTGCAGGATGAGGCCGAACTGGACTTCACCGCACCGCAACCGGAGAGCAGCGGCGAGATCCTGGCAACCTTCCGAGAGAGTGTAACAGCAGCCAGATCTGCGCTGCGACGCCTCATGGACGATGCTGCCATGATGCACGTAATGCGTTTCCACAGCGAGGGTGCGCTTCTGTACGAGCTGTCGCGGCAGATGTTTCTGCGCCTCGTCCTCTGCAATCACTCGTACCACCATCGCGGCCAGCTTACCGTTTACCTTCGGCTTTGCGGTGTGGCGACACCAGCTATCTACGGTCCGCCCGCGGACGAGGGACTGCGCTGAACGACCGGAGCGGCGATCGTCACACGGCCCGAACCGACTTTGCCGGGCCAGCGAACCAGAAGCGCCACACCCTGGCGCGTACGCTCTAGCCCTCTCTCGGACTTGGAGGCTGTTTCCACATCGTAGCGCCAGCACTGGGCATCCGCATCGCACGCTAGCTCGGGCTGCTGCGTACAGGAAAGCTCCGTGCTGAACCAAGCGCCTTCAGGAAGCCGCGCGGGATCCCAGGTGAACGTCACAGCCACCCCTCCGTCGTTCGCAACGGTCAGCTGTTTCTCTAGGAGGGGAGCTCCTGAAACTAGGGGCACCAGCGACACTGTCACACTTGCTGAAGTGCTGGTGACGCGAGCTGCGTACACGGCTGATGTGCCGTCCCAAAGAGGCCGGCACGCAGCTGCTGCGTACTCCTGCAAGCTCGCGTCAGCTCGCAGAACCCTCTCTTGGAAGATGGCACGGACGTAATCGTCCGCCGGCGGTAGTTGGCTCAACGTTAGGCGTTGCTCCAGTTCGTGTATGCTGGGCGTACCGTCGGTCCTCTCCGAGTCGCTGGCACGGCCGCGCGCGGCTAAAATGTGGTACGCCTCCCGTCTCCTGGTGAGAACGTCGGCCAAGTTGAATCCGGCTCTCAAGAAACTCAGCTCCTCGATCGAGCCACCGCGCGCTGGACTCACGACTACAGAACACTCGGAAGAATGAATCCACAGCTCTTCGTAACCGTCGCAATCCAGATCTAGCGCCTCGCACCTCAGCGGTTCCCCGGCGCGGAGATCTCGCTCGGCACTGAGCAAGTTCGACCAAACCGCCGCACGAAGGAAGGGCAGATACAACCCGCCGAAAACGCCGTGCCAGTAGGCGTCGTTGCACTGCGCACGAGCGATAGAACGGCGCGCTCCCGCTGGGTCGCCGCGCTCTCTGCAAAGGCGCGAAAGCGCCAGCATCTTCTTGTGCATCCGGTTGGCCTCGCGGTACTTGACCAGGAAGTTGCGCCAATGCGAGCCGCGCAAGAACGCACCGTCGCGACCGCGGAGTCTTTCCTCGCCCAACTCCTCCTGCAGTTCCGCAAACCGTAGCGCGCCTTCCAGCGGCAGAGACCAATGTTCCATCTCCCGATAGCTGGTAGTGCCCAGATAGGCCAGCCCACCGCTAGGTAGCGCGCCTAACGCCTCGTCGAAGCGCGAAAGGCGCAGTTCGCCCCGTTCGGTGGCGGAGCGCACCTCCCGCATGAAGCGGTCCAACCAGCCGCTGCCGTACACCCAATCGGCCGTGCCAGGCCAGCCGCCGAACTTCTCGCCATCGTCCGCGAGAACAGCCAGACCGACACCTCGCCCGTGTAGCTCGGCTAGATACGCTCGGACGCGTTCCACCGGCTGGAAGGGCACCAGGTAGCGCAGACGCTCGTCGATCGGGAACAGGGCGACCGACTTGCCGTCGTGCTCCGTTCGAAACGGAAGGTGCAATTGTTCGCGCCGGAATCCGGCCGCCAGAAAATGCCAGTCGTCCACCAGCACGAACTCTACGCCGGCAGCGTGCAGGTCCGCCGCTAGATCGGGCTCCCACACCCGTTCGGTAAGCCACAGGCCGCGTGCCTCGACGCCGAAGAGCTTGCGCAACGCCTCCCGCATCCACGCGATCTGCTCCACGCGATCGGCCCTAGGGATCGCGGCCAGGATCGGTTCGTAGAAACCGGCCAGAAGCAACTCGATCTCCCCAGCTGCCGCGTGTTCGCCCAGCATGTCCAGGAACGCGCTATCGTGCTGCTGCAGCCACTCCAGCAACGGCCCCGAAATGTGCAGTGCCACCGGGAAGAACCGATGGGCCACTGCTCGCGCCACGAAGGGACGGTACACCTCGCGCACGTGC
>DATMBI010000164.1:0-3198 GCA_035559375.1 Gemmatimonadaceae bacterium
CGCTCGCAGAAGGTGCTGAACACCCAAGCGGATCGGCGTGAGCGGGTTCTTGACCTCGTGCGCCACCTGACGCGCCATCTCGCCCCAAGCGAGGACTCGCTCCGCTCGGGCTAGCTCGGTAACGTCGTCCAGCGTCAAGACTACGCCCCCCTGCTCCAACCGGAGGAGATTACCGCGTAAGTGCTTACGACCCATCTCGATGTCGAACGTCTCCTCCTCCGCGGCAGCGCTTAGGAACCCAGCGATTCGTCGCACCAATTCTGTCACGCCGATGGATTCGATCCTGGAGCCAGGCACGAGCGTCCGGCCAAGGATGCGCTCCATCCGAGGATTGGCCAAGATGAGATGCCCCGACTCGTCGTACGCGGCTACGCCACTGGCCACTCTACGCAATACCGCCTCGGTTCGCAGCTTCGCGTCCTCTAAGGCCTTGCGGCTGTGCCACAGCTCGTTGTCCATCTTGCGAAAGGCGTCGAACACGGGGGCGAACTCGACAGCCGGCCGCTGCGCTGGCTCCCCGATTCTCCCGCCACTCGCCAATCGCAGTGCGGCCTGCCGCAGCGCCCCAACCGGCCGTTCGAGCTCTCGCGCCGCCACGCCACTCAAGATCAGGGCAGCCAGGGCACCGAGCAGCGTGACGAAAGAAACCAGGACGGCTATGTCGCGTCGCTCCCGGTCGAGAAGGCGGTCGTCGAGCCGCACCGGAGCGGCGAGCACTGCGGCACCTGCCGTGTCGCTGTAGGCTCTGTAGCCAACTAGTATACTCTGCCCGGGCGCGGTCGTGAGCAACGTCGCCGTTGCTTCTCCCGAGGGGCCCAACGCTATGGCCACCGGCGGCGGTAACGTTTGCCCTAAAGGCGCCAGGACCGCGTAAAGGCTGTCGCTCCCTGATACTAGCTGCGCGCCCCGATACTGCAGCAGCGGCAATCCGATGCGCTCGCTGATAACCTCCAGCCGCGCCTCGGGCTGGGAAGTTACGTTGCGCAGCGTTTCTTGCACCAGAACGGTGCGCGTCTCGCGGTCAGCTCTGTTCAACCTGTAATACGACCATAGAGCGAACACCGCAGCGGGAACCACGAAGAATCCGAATAGGGTGAGCGTCAGGCGTGCCCGGTAGCTGCTGCGCCAGCGTTTGGCGCGCTGGCGCAGCCAGCGACCGAGCGCACCATCTGCGGCCGCCACCAACGACCACAGAACGGCGAGCATCGCCATGTCCACAGAAACCAGCAGCGCTCCGCGAGGAATGAGCGCGTCCAAGTCTCGCAGAACCACCTCCGCGTGCACCCGCATCGCGTCGCCTGCCAGTCGCACGACCCAGTCGCCGTGAAACTCGTTCTGGGAACGGACCCAGCGCGCAACGGACTCCGTAGCGGATGGATCCGACCTGGAGATACTGAGTTCGTAGGGAAGCTCCGCGAGCGGCTCGTACAAACCCAGCAGGACGCCGAAGGGATCCCGCGGTGGTATGAGCAGCGTGTGCGGTGCCACGGTAACCGTAGCCACCCCACCAGCGGAGTCAGTGGGAACGGCGGCAACTGTGAGTAGACCCTGTTCCGAAGGAATCTCGGCAACGACTAGCGAACCCTCGGCACGCACCCTCTCCACTACACTAGCGAGTGCGCTATCGGGCGGGTGCAGGCGGGATATCCGGAGCCTAGTAACTGGTTCTGCCCGGTCAGGGAGCCAAGTGGCCACTTCCATCGCGTGGCCGGCTGCAGATAGAGGAGAAGTAACCAGCTGGCGCAACAGCGCTTCCCGTTCGAGCGCTCGCGTTACCGCCAGCTGTTCGGCGAAATGCACGACCAGGTCTCGCAATGCCGGGTCCGGGTCGACTAGCCGCGCCACGTCCGCCTGCGCCAGCTGCACGTTGCGTCTGACCACTGCGCCCCACACCAGGACAGTGGAACCACAGGCTGCAACGAAGGCTGCCGTCAAAGTGATAAAGCGCGAGCGCCGGGACAGTGCCAGCGCTCCCATTGCCAGGATCCAGACGATCGGATACCACGGCGGCCAGCGACCAGGAGGCTGAAACAACAGCGGTGCGAGCAAGCTTCCTCCGAGAGCTAGCGCCGGTGCCAGTAGGGGCGAGATACCCCGCCACTGACCCAGCAGGTCTCGCCCCGCGCGCGCGCCAGCCAGGAGCAGTGTAGCCCCAGCCAAGAACAGGGCTATCTCCCAGGCCACCCACAGGGTCGTGGACGCCCCGCGAAGCGGCACCGCGATACCGCGAGCCAAGTCGCGCATCAGAAACGGCCCTAAGCCCGCAATCGTTAGGACTAGCAGAGCCGCCACCCAGCGCCGCCGGCTCACACCGATCCGCTTCAGTAACCCGAGCAGCCCCAACAAAGCGATAGCCCCACTCAGAGACAGAGCAGCCACGTTTCCTGTGAACGGTCCCCCCAGTGGAGTGAAGTAGACCCCAGGGTCGAACCAGGGGCCGAAATTGGAGAAAACGTTGAGAGGAATGATGGCGACGATACTCAGAGCCACGATAAGCGAACCGAGGCGTGGTATCGTCCCGGCCTCGCTGCGCCAAAACACCCCTAGCAGTACGGCCACGGCCAACGCCAAAAAAGGCGACACGCGCGCACGCGCCCGTTCGGCCAGCGTTTCCTCTACCTCGCCTCGCGAGGCGATCTCCGGCCGCACACCGAGAAGTTGGCCAGGACCTAACGCGAGCACCGCCCAAGCAGTATCCGGAAACGGCACTGTCGCATACGACCAGCGGCGTAGGGGCTTCCCCCTGCTGGAGGCTCGATCCAAAGCTGTAACGAAGCGGTCTGCCGGAGGCTCGGCGTGCAAAACCGAGCCAGCCACTGCGAGGAACGGAGGAGCCGCGACAGCAACTTGGATTACCGTGTAGAAAGGATCTTGCACAATGCCGACGGGGTGCGTTGGAGCCATACCGGCTACCCGAAGCGTTCCAGCCCAGGCCACCACCTGGCCAGCCGAATCGAGGACCAAGCTGCGGCGCTCGATACCCGCCACTGCACGCGCAAGTACTTCGAAGCGCTCCGATGCATCGAGCCTGCCGGCTGCTCGCTCCAGCGCCCGCCTCGCGATCCACTCCAGTTCCGCGATTTCTCGCCGCACATCGCTGTCGAGCGCCGCGAGCCCAGCTGCTGCCACCTGCCGCGACCAGCGCTCCCACGCAGAACGTACCGCCGATAGGTCACGCTGCTCGACTGCCGCCAACAT
>DATMBI010000165.1:0-6807 GCA_035559375.1 Gemmatimonadaceae bacterium
CGGTGCCGTCCGCGTTGCAGAGGAAGAGGAGTTGCGAAGAGTGCTCCCTGCGCTACGCGAGATCCGGAAGCGCCAGAGGGACGCCATCGTCTCCGTAGACACTACGCGCGTGGCGGTGGCGCGTGCCGTGCTAGAGGAGGGCGCACATATAATCAACGACGTCTCGGGTCTACGTCTCGAACCGTCCATCGCGGAACTGGTTGCCAGCTACGGCGCCGGCCTGGTCCTGATGCACTCGCGAGGCACGGTCTCGCAGATGGCTAGCTACGAGCTGGCTCGCTATGGCGAGAATGTGGTGGAGGAGGTAGCCATCGAGCTGGGCCGCTCCGTGGACTTCGCTATGAGGAGTGGGGTGCGTCGCGAGAACATAGTGGTGGATCCTGGGGTGGGATTTTCCAAGCGCACTGAGCACTCTTTAGCTGTCTTGCACGGCTTACCTCGGCTTGCGGCCCTGGGATTCCCGATCCTCGTGGGCGCTTCACGAAAGCGCCTCGTGGGCGAATTGACAGGCGTGGCCGAGCCAGCCGGCCGGCTCTACGGAACGATAGGCGTGCATGTCGCGGCCTTGGCACTCGGTGCTCGACTCTTCCGGGTCCACGACGTCGCAGCTCACCGCCAAGCGCTGGATGCGGCGTTCGCGGTCATGGGAAACCAGTGAAGCTGGGGGAGCAGGAAGATCTAGCGCTACGGCCGGCCAGCGTAGGGTCTGTGCGCGCTGTGGTGTTCGTGGTCCTGACACTGGTCTACCTAGCATCGCTCGCGCCTGACCTCACGCTTTGGGACGCAGGTGAGTTCAACGCTGCGGTGGCCACCTTCGGAATTCCGCACCCTCCGGGGACGCCTCTGTACGTGTTGCTAGGGCGGAGCTGGAGCATGGCGCTCGGTTTCGTGCCACAGGTAGTGGCTATGAACGCGCTGTCGGCTCTGGCTACAGCGGCAGCGTGTGCGCTTCTAGGTGGCGAACTCGGACGAATCGTTAGGCATCCCCTCGCCGGTGCCGCTGCCGGAATATCCGCAGGGACGATGTACTCGGTATGGCAGAACGCCACCGAGACCGAGGTCTACGCGCTCGCCCTCCTGCTGTCCGTGTTGCTGTTGGTGGTGGCTGCCCGCAGTAGCGAGTGGCGTGGCGGAAAGGAGTTGCTGGCATTTTCGATGGGCCTGGCCGTTCCGCTGCAGATCAGTGCGCTAGTGGCAGCGCCAGCTGCCGTGGCACTTGCTACCGGCGTCGCGCCGCATCCGCGCCGCACCGTGGTCGCACTCGCGTTAGGGGGGAGCGCCTTATTGGCTATAGGTCTGGGCACGGCCTCTGTGCCGCTCGTAGGGGCAGCGGTCCTCCTCGTCGTGCTGGGCGCCGTTGTGGCAGGGGTAACCGGTTGCCGCCGCGATCGGGTCTGGCGCTACCCGCTCCTCACCCTGCTCGGCGCCAGCGCGACGCTGGTAATGCTGGTTCGGGCCCGGCACGATCCAGCGATCAACCAGGGTAACCCAGCCGACTGGGTCAGTTTCGTGGATGTGGTCGCGCGGCGACAGTACGACGTCCCCGGTCTCTGGCCGCGCCGCGCACCGGCCTGGCTTCAGGTGGCCAACCTCGGGCAGTACGCCGACTGGCAGGTTGCTTTTGGCTTGGACAGTAGCGCCACAGTATCTCCGCTTCGACTGTCGGCTAGCGTTCTCTTCGCGCTGCTCGCGTGGGCCGGCTGGCGGCGGCTCTCGCGGAGCGATCGAGTGCACGCGCTCGCAGGGGTCGGGACATTCGTGGCGTCGGCGTCGCTAGGTGTCGTTGCCGTACTGAACCTGAGGGCGGGTCCGAGCATAGGTTACACAGTGGTTCCCCGGGAGAGCGACCACGAACCACGAGAACGCGACTATTTCTTCGCCCCAGCCTTTGCCCTCGGAGGCGCCCTCGCTGGGCTAGGTGCAGTCAGCGTTTTGGGAACGCCGGGTGGGTTGCTTGTCGCAGCGCTTCCTGCGGCCCTCAACTGGCGTGCGGCTGACAGGGGGCGGGAGCCGGATGCGGCTCTCGCGAGCACTCTGGGTACGGCCATACTGGCGTCGGCACCCGAGCGGGCTGTGCTCCTCCTTGCGGGCGACAACGACACCTATTCGGTCTGGTACAGCCAGCACGTGCTCGGAGTGCGGCGCGACGTAGTTCCGGTAACCCTCCCGCTTCTGCCCGCAGATTGGTATCGCAAGGAGCTACAGCGCCGACACTCTCTGCTGTCGGAATCGGCATCCGCCTGGCTCGGCGAGGCGACTACATTGCTGGACATCGCCGCACAGAGCTACAGGCTGAGGCGGCCGCTGGTGGCGGCCATTAGCGTTCCAGCGACTACGCGGCGTTTCATAGGGGAGCGCTGGACAGTGCGGGGCATGGTCGTTATGGCGACCGATACGGTGCGGGGGCCGGATCGGTATACGGTGGATACGGTTATCACTGCGGCAGTGGACTCGCTGGTGCGTTCCGCCCTCCCGCCCACTACGGCTCTCGCACGGGATCCGGCAGGTCGCTACTTGCAGCGCTTGCTCCGTTGTCCGGGTTTGGTTTTAGCAGCGGAGCTTACCACGCTTGATCCTATCTGCGAGCTTCGGTAGCCTGCAGCGCCATGACGTTGCCTGAACTGTCCAGCCGCCTGGCCGTAGTTCGCGAGCGCATTGCAAGGGCATGCGAGCGCGGCGGTCGAGGCCAGCAGGTGGAGATCGTCGCCGTTACCAAGGGGCACGGCGTGGAGGCTGTGCGAGCTGCGTGGGATGCCGGTCTTCGGAGCATAGGCGAGAATCGGGTCCAGGAGGCCATCGCGAAGATGGATGCAGTCCGAGTGCCAGTTAGCTGGCACCTCATCGGCCACCTGCAGCGGAACAAGGTCAAATATCTAGATCGCTTCGATCTTTTCCACGCGTTGGACTCGGCGCGCCTGGCTGATGCCATAGAGGAGCATGCGAAGCGGATCGGTAGGCAGTACGAGGTGCTAGTGCAGGTAAACGTATCTGGGGAAGCTAGCAAGGGCGGCTACCGTCTGGACGAACTGCCGCGGGAAGCGGAGCGCCTCGCGGGTGCCAAAGGGTTGCGGATTGTCGGCGCGATGACGATGGCCCCATTGGATGCAGACGAGGCTACATTACGGCGCACCTTCAGCGGCTGCCGCGAGGCGCTGGAGGTTCTGAGGGCTGCTGGGCACTCCGCGGTGGAGCTTTCGATGGGTATGTCCAACGATTTCGAGGTTGCAGTGGAGGAAGGCGCAACGATGGTGCGGTTGGGAACGATTCTGTTCGGAGCGAGGGAGCCATGACGGACGAGAGTTTCCATCTTACCCCACTCGATGTCCGGCGGTACGACTTCGGGACAGCCCTGCGCGGTTACGACAAGGTACGCGTCGATCAGTTCCGCGAGCAGGTGGCCCAGGAACTCGAGCGCTTGCTCCGGCAGTGCCAGGAGCTCGAAGCCAAGGCGCGCGGATTCCACGAGCAGCTCCGAGCTTTTCGCGAACGCGACAAAGCGCTCAACGAGGCCCTGGTGTCGGCGCAACAGCTCAGAGCCGAGATCCGCGAGCAAGCTGAGCGGGAGGCTCAACTCATCCTGAGGGAGGCGCGGGCGGATGCGCAGCGCATCGTGGAGCAAGCTCGCGCCGAGGTGCGCAAGCTCGAGGAAGAGCTGGAGGCGTTGGTGCGCCAGCGTCGCGCTTATCTGGCGCAGCTGAGAACCATGGTAGAGCGACAGTTGGCGGAGATACAGGCAGCTGAGGCTGCGCCGTCGTCGTTGAGCTCGCCGCCCAGCAGCGGGCGTAGCGGAGCTGGAGCGGAGTCAGAGGGAGCGACCGCGACACCTCCCTGGTTGCGCGACTTGGCCGAGGGGTAAAGCGGAAGCGATGTGGGTGTCTATTTCTATATGAGCTGACAGCCGGATGAATGGGGTTTCGCTGCATACATTCGAGCGCGTCGAGGCAGCTGCTGAGGTAGTGAGGCAACTGTGTCCCGTGCGACCTCAGGTTGCCATCATACTCGGTACAGGCCTGGGCGACTTGGCGGCACGGATCGAAAAGCCTGTTGTCGTGCCTTACGAGAGCATTCCCGACTTCCCGGTTGCCACTGTGGAGTCGCACGCGGGGCGGTTGCTCTGCGGCTGGCTCTCGGGCCGTCCGGTCGTGGCCATGCAGGGGAGGTTCCACCGATACGAAGGGTACTCGTTGGCCCAGGTCACATTCCCGGTACGAGTGCTACGGGCGTTGGGCGCCGAGATACTCGTCGTCTCCAATGCGTGCGGCGGTATGCATCCCCTGTGGTCGGTGGGCGATCTGATGCTCATCGCCGATCATATCAATTTGCTGGGTGACAACCCGCTCATCGGGCCTAACGACGATCGCTTGGGGCCTCGCTTTCCTGACATGTCGGTGCCCTACGATCCTGCGCTGCGCCAGTTGGCCCGTGAGGTGGCTCGGGATCTACGGCTGCCGCTGCGGGAGGGAGTGTACGTGGCGGTTACGGGTCCGAATCTGGAGACGCGGGCAGAGTACCGCATGCTACGCGCGCTCGGTGCCGATGTCGTCGGCATGTCCACGGTACCTGAGGTCATAGTCGCGGTGCACGGTGGGATGCGCGTCTTGGGAATTTCCATCATCACCGACATGTGTCTTCCCGATGCTTTGCAACCTGCGCGTGTGGAGGACATCGTCGCGGCGGCGCGCAGGGCCGAGCCGGGGCTAACGGCGCTGGTGGCTGGGGTTCTGGAGAGACTTGCTGTATGAGTGAAGCTCGTTATCGCTTGATCCCGTCGGACTTGAGTCAGGATGCGCTGGAGCGCGAGATGCTCGAGGTGTGGCGCGCCGAGGATCTCTTCCGAAAGACGCTAGAAGCGCGCGCTGGGGCTCCTGAGTTCGTTTTCTTCGAAGGGCCGCCGACGGCCAACGGGCAACCGGGAATTCACCACGTATTCGCGCGTACCATCAAGGATCTTTTCTGCCGGCACCGCCACATGCGGGGCTACCATGTATTGCGCAAGGCCGGTTGGGATACACACGGCCTGCCGGTCGAGATCGAGGTGGAGCGCCAGCTCGGGATCAGCGGCAAGCAGCAGATCGAGGAATTGGGTGTCGAGGAGTTCAACCGCCGCTGCCGGGAAAGTGTCTGGCGTTATCGCGGTGATTGGGAAGCGTTGTCCGAGCGCATCGGCTACTGGCTCGACTACTCGGATCCGTACATTACGTACAGCAACGACTACATAGAAAGCGTGTGGTGGGCGCTGAAGGTATTGTACGAGCGTGGCCTGCTGTACCGTGGCCACCGCATCCTTCCTTATTGCGCACGCTGTGGTACGGCGCTCTCGAGTCACGAAGTGGCTCAGGGTTACGAGGATGTCGAGGATCCCAGCGTGTACATCGCGCTTCCCCTGCTGGAGGGCCCCACTGCGGAGGCTGGCAGCACGTACGTTCCGGAAGGGGTGGAGCGCCGCCTTCTGGTCTGGACTACGACACCGTGGACGCTGGTGTCGAACGTAGCGCTAGCGGTGCATCCCGATCTCGAGTACCTGGAGGTGCGAAAGAAGAACAAGCCTGCCTGGACACTGATTCTGGCTGCGGCTCGGGCGGAGGCGCTGCTAGGCGAAGGCTATCGAGGTCGCTGGGAGGTGGTGGCGCGCTGGCTCGGCCGAGATCTGGTCGGTGGTCGTTATGCGAGACCGCTCGATTGGGTTCCGCTTCCGGACAACGGTCGGAGCGAGGTGATCGTGGCGGGCGATTTCGTGAGCGCCGAAGACGGCAGTGGGATCGTTCACATGGCACCAGCGTTCGGAGCGGAGGACTATGCCACAGCTCAAAAGGAGGGCCTAGCCTTCCTCCAGCCGGTGAACGCTCGAGGTTCTTTCGACGAGAACGTGCCGGTGGTGGGTGGAAAGTGGGTGAAGGACGCCGACTCCGTGATCATCGCTGAGTTGGAGCGCCGTGGGCTGCTGTGGAAAGCGAGCACGATCACGCACTCGTACCCTCACTGCTGGCGCTGCGGTACCCCGCTGCTGTACTACGCTCGTGAGTCCTGGTTCGTGCGTACGACAGCCTTCAAAGACGAGATGCTGGCGCGCAACCAGAAAGTGGCGTGGCACCCCCCCGAGGTCGGTGCAGGTCGGTTCGGAGATTGGCTGCGCAACAACGTCGACTGGACGCTGTCGCGCGATCGCTATTGGGGTACTCCGCTCCCCGTATGGGTATGCGAGGCCGACGCTTCGCACGTGGAAGTCATCGGATCGTACAGGGAGCTAGTGCTCCGTACTGGGAAGGAGCTACGCGAGGAGTTCGATGCGCACAAGCCGTACATCGATCGCTTCACCTGGCCGTGCGAGCGGTGCCGCGAGGAGCGCGGTGGAACCGAGAACGGAGCGCTCCCCCTCATGCGGCGGGTTCCCGAAGTTATCGATACGTGGTTCGATTCCGGTTCCATGCCATTTGCGCAATGGCACTACCCCTTCGAGAACCGCGAGCTTTTCGAGAGGCAGTATCCAGCCGACTTTATCGCCGAGGGAGTGGACCAGACACGCGGTTGGTTCTACTCGCTTCTGGCCATAGCTACCGGCTTGGGTGACGCGCTTCCCGACAATCCGCCCCCCGGCGACACGGCTCCTTACCGCGCTGTGGTGGTAAACGATCTCGTCTTGGACGCCAACGGCGTGAAGATGTCCAAATCGAGGGGCAACGTAGTGGATCCGTGGCAGGTGGTGGCGCGTTACGGAGCCGACGCGGTGCGCTTGTTCCTAGTGGCTTCGAGCCAGCTGGACGTTCCACGGCGGTTCGACGAGACCGCCATCCGCGAGACGAGCGCTCG